>CALCJM010000124.1 GCA_937967505.1 uncultured Pirellulaceae bacterium
GCCCCGACCGATCCGTTTATGCAGCAAACCCCCAAGACGACGGACCCCTTCGCGATGCCGGCCCGGGAAGAAACGGCCAAACCTAAAGCAAATCCTTTCGCACAAGATTCATTGGGAGCCGGGCAGGAGCCTGCGCCCGAAATGCGATCTGCAGATCCGTTCGGCACACCGAAGGAATCGGTTGACGAATCTGCCGAAAGTGCTGTCCCGACTGACCTCAGTGGCAGCGGTACCAGAGAATTGGAACAGGCGAACCCCTTCGCCGCTGAAGTACCAACGAACTCGCCCATTCCAGCCGGTTCGGGTAGCATTGGCGAGGGGCCGGAAACTGCGGATCCATCGGCTCTCAACCAAGGAGACGGTACGGAATCGACGCCTGTAGCAAGCCCTTTCGAAAGTCCTTTCGAAAGCCGGCAACCTGATGTATCCCTTAATACGTTCCCGTCGGGTGAATCGACTCCGCCGGAACCGGAAGCGAAGCAACCGATGCCCAAGTCCGAGTCCATGGCTGACAGCCAGTCGCAAGGTTGGGTTGGCTGGCTGTTGAAAAATTGGTATTGGCCACTGGCTGCCGTTGTGCTGTCGTTGGTCGGATGGCGATTCTTGAGGGCGGGGGCTCGCAAACGCCAACCAGACAACTTGGTCGATCCAGAACCCAAACGAGGCTCGTTTAAGAAGTCTACACGCTACCAGAACGTTGCGAACGCAGTACGCAAACCTGAAGAGATTGCTTCAGAAATTGTTGCGTCCAATGGTAGCAGTGATGAAATTGACACACGTCCGCCTGAGGACAAATTTGCATTCGATGAAGAGGAAAGCGTTGATGACTTCTCCGCCGCTTCGACCACTGAAGCAGTTGCCACCGGTTTGCCCAATGCCGCCGATCTTGAAGGCGAATCCAATGGCGGTGATGATTCAGATATCGATCTTGGAATGGAAGACGAATCAGATGAATTCTCGTTTGACTTGGAAGACGATACCGATGCGGGCGATGACAAGCACCCGTTCAATGAAGAATCGACGCATCCGGGCCTCGAAACGGCCGACGGTAAAGTCGTCACAGATCCTGATGGTGTTGAAGGCGGTTTAGCGTTTTCGAATCCGGATGAGGTCACGCCCACTGGTGGTTTAACGTTTGCCGGTGACGCCATGGTGATCAATGTCCCCAATGATGAAATCTCCCTAGACCCGGAGGTAGAACCGCCCGCCGAAGTTGTCGAAGCGGACGACAACCCGTCGATTGGTGGTTTGACTGCCGCAGCTGGCGGCGCGATTGCCGGCGTGGGTGCGATGCTGGCGGGCGGAAGCGTGACGGAAGATTCTTCCTCCAACGATTCATCCGCCACCGATGAGTTACGCGCACAACTAATTCAGCTGCAGGAAAAAGAGCAGCGTCAGGCAGACGAACTCCAACGGCAGCAAGTGGAATTAGCCGATCTCAAGTCAAAACTGGTCGAAGGTAACACCGCGTCAGAGAAGATCCTGCAACTTGAGAGTACCGTTAAATCATTGCAGGATGAGAAACAGTTGGCTGCCGAAACGACCGAAAGTCTGAAGCAGCAATCGACCGAACTGGGAGAGAAGCTTGACATTGCAGAAAAGAACGTCGCCGAATTTGAAACGAGGCTCCTAAAAGCCGAATCACATCTCGACGGCATGGAGAAAGAAAAAGAAGAACTTGCGGCAGAGCTGGCAGAGCGCGCTGCCAATGATGCTACTTTGAAAAAGATGGAAGAAGAACTCGCGGTAGCGATACAGGCGGCCGAGTCGCACGTTGCTGAAAATGAGAAACTGCAAAGCGCAATTTCCCAGTTGCAAAATCAGCTGGAAGAACGCGACGCGCAAGCTCCCCCGATGCCCACGAGCTCTCTGATATCCACTGCACTGGCCGCAGATGAAGAGACAGCATCCGGTGACCTGACTTCAGACGATCACGGCAGTGCGCGCCAGTTGGCGGAACTGGAGAGTCAACTCGCGGACGAAACGGCGTTGCGAAAACGCACCGAAGCGATGCTGGTGCAGGCCGAAGAGCAGCGCACGGAAGTTGCGCTGGCATTGAGAGCCTTGAAAAAACAGGCCAAGGAAGAAAAATCTGATTCAGCCCCGGAAGCGTCAACCATCGCAACTGAAGAAATCGACCTGCTAAAGAAGCAACTTGCGGACGAAACATCAGCCAATGAAGAACTCGAAAGTCAGCTGAAAAAGGTCAAGCAGCAGTTGGCTCAGGAGCATAGTGTTGCCAAAGAACTGACCGACAGGTTGTCTATGTCAGAGGGCAAAGTTGTGGCTGCCACGACCTCTCAGGACGAATGGGCGAAAAAGCTGGAAGCAGTCGAATCGGAATTGGAGCTCAAAAAAAAAGATAGTGAACGATTGAATGCCGACTTAAGCGAAGTACAGTCGGCACTCGAAGAGTCCGAGAAATCTGTTGCCAATTTGGAAGAAAAGGTGCGCAGCCGGGCTGACGAGGCCAGTAGCTTGACTCAGGACCTGGAGCAGAGTCGCAAGGCGGCAGATGAGGCAATTGCAAAGCAGAGCGCGCTTGAGGCGTCTCTTCGTGAACAGGCAACCCAACTTGAATCACTTAGGTCAAAAGAGGCTGACCTCGAATCAACCATCAGTGAACTGGAGCAAAAGTCGGGAACATTCAGTTATGGGCAGTTGGAAGCGGCACTTGCCAGTGTAGCGACACTCGGTGACGAACAAAACAAACTCAATCTCAAGCTGGCACAAAGCCGGGATGGTCAGCAGCAATCCGAACGCGCGAATGCCCGACTGACAGAAGCCGTCGTGCAACTGGAGAAGCAGCTCGCCCGGTCTGATGAACAGAAGAAGGAGTTGGCGGAGGCACGGCAGCAGATTGATGCTGAAAGATCTAGGTCGGTCGATGTCGATAAACAGAACAATGCAATGCAATTGCAGCTTGATCAGTTAAAGCAGAACGTGGAATCGCTCGACCGCCAACGGTTGTCCCTGAAAGAAAACCTCGAAGCGCGGGAGAAAGAGGCCGCGCACACCGAAGCCACCAAAACACGCGAAATAGCGGCCCTTGGAAAAAAGGTCGCTGAACTGGAGCAGCAACTGGCCGCCGCTGAATCAGAATCAGCCCAATCCAAAGACCATCTGCTTCAACTGGAAAGTCAGAAGGAGAATCTGGCGAGTGCGAAGGAGGAAAATGCTGTCCTGGCAGAACGGATTCAGGGGCTCCAGCAACAATTCGAAGAGCGAAAGCTTGATGCCCGGGACTTGGAGTCACTTCAGCAACATTCAGCATCTCAAGCAGAACAACTGGACAAGGTAAAACAAGAACTGGCGGAAGCATCCAACATTCGCGCAGTGCTGGAGCAGGAAAGTGTGGGGTTGAAGGAACAACTGCAACGGACAGAGGGAATTGCAGCCAAAAACGAACGCCTTAACCAGAAGCTTGGCTTTCTCCAACGCGAACTCGACGAGGCTGAAAAGACGAATCGACAACTTCAGTCAAGACTAACCGAAGGGCAGTCCGACGGAGATCTTGGATCAGTATCAGCCAGCAGCTCGCAGTTCCAAGTCATTCTTGATCAACTTCAGGCTCAGAATCATCAAATCAACCAGTTGGTAAGTGAGAGTACGCGATTATCGACGGCTTCTGTCGGTCGTAAAAGGAAAAACATACCCGAGGGCTGCGATGATCTTTCAAAAATTCGGGGAATTGGCCCACAGTACAGAGCCAAATTGTTCCAGTTGGGCGTCAAAACCTTTCGGGAAATCTCGCAATGGACAGAAGCCGATGTCAAGCAATTCAATGACCGGCTCGGGTGCAAGAGCAACCGCATCGAACACGAACAATGGATCGAACAGGCGAAAAAATTGGTTTAGTGGTTCAGGGATTCCTAGCGAAATCGACTACCCTACTACCCCAGAAAACGCCGTTGCCCAATCACTGACGATTCATTGCCACCTTCAACAGGATCGGCGCGACCTTAAGCCGAAGCTGCACTAACAGGAACTATTGCGTTATCAGTGCAGTGCGGCCACTTTTTTGAGTTAATCATCTCTGGAGACGATTAACTCGAAAGGACGGTGGTCACTGGTGGTGGCGTCATCAGGAAAGTCTCCATCTCTGACAATCACCCGACAGCGTTTGGTCCAGGTTTTGGCTGGGCCGGAAACAAAAGCAAAATCAAGCATGCTTCCCGGGTAATCGTCTTTCCCGTCTGGATCCTCCGGGTTGTCAAAC
Organism: uncultured Pirellulaceae bacterium; assembly: GCA_937967505.1. Classification (GTDB taxonomy): domain Bacteria; phylum Planctomycetota; class Planctomycetia; order Pirellulales; family Pirellulaceae; genus Mariniblastus. The sequence goes on from CALCJM010000124.1 coordinate 4,220, forward strand.
CAGTTCGTGTCAATCCACTCCTCCGGTTCGACCCACTGCCATACGTTGTCTTGAAGCATGTTCGAAAATGCTTGGTTGCCCTTGTTCGTTTCAAACACATAGTCAAAGTTATAATCGCCAAGTGCCACCACTGGCAGCAGTTGTGTGCGCCCCCATTCAACTAGTTTCGATGCCTGTTCCTGCCGAACGGTCGCTTTGCCGCGCGCCAGATGGTTATTCATCACTAGGAAATCACTGTCGGTTGCCCGGTGTCGCAAGTAGACCACCAGCGGTGCGCGATAGCGGTATTTGTGATTGATCTCCTTGATTTCAAAATGCTTGATTGCTTCAAATTTGGTTTTGTCGTAGATAATCGCCAGACGATCGTTAAAACCTGACTGCGAAAGAACTGAAACATAATTGTCTCCCAACGAGCGCTCCAGAACCTCCAATGCGGCGGGTATGACTTCCGAGAGAGCGTAAACATCGTAGCGCTTCATTGCGCCTAACTGACGGCCAATGACATTGGGGTCACTGCCCTCCGATTCAAGATTCCACGAAAGGAATTTAACCTCGAATTTCGGCTCAACAGCGACCGCCGGTACCGCCGGGCTGTCATTGGTTGTTGATGCCGGTGGTTCGGGATCGGCAGGCTCACAACCGGCCAGTATCGCAACGACGCAAGCCAAAACGACAGAGGTCTGCGTTAAGACAGAAGTCTGTGTCAAAAGAGTGGCCGGTGACGCAACGGGTTGGTTAGAGACTAACACTGTGCAAGCACCTCTTCTACCGCCGCAATCGTATCGTCAATGTCCTGTTCAGTATGTGAATTGGAAACGAACAGTGCCTCAAACTGGCTGCAAGGCATGTAGATTCCACGTTCAATCAGCCCCCAGAAGTAGTTTGAAAACTGCTTAGTGTTGCACTGCGCGGCGGAGGCCCATGACGTTATTGGGCCGGGGTGAAAGAACAGCGTCATCATGCTGCCGACTCGATTGATCGAATGTTCGATCCGCGCCGCCGATGCAGCGGCCGCCAGCCCTGATTCGAGGCGAGCGCTGATTTTCTCCAGCCGCTCGTATGGCGGCGTGTCGCGTAGCGCAGTCAGCATTGCGATCCCGGCCGCGGTTGCGATCGGGTTGCCGCTGAGCGTACCGGCCTGGAACACTTTTCCGGCCGGAAGGACGTGTTGCATGATTTCCCGTTTGCCACCGAATGCACCCAGCGGTAATCCTCCTCCGACGATCTTTCCCATCGTCGTCAGATCTGGCGTCACCCCAAACAGTGACTGAGCCCCTCCATAGGCGACGCGGAAACCGCACATGACTTCGTCGAAAATCAGTACGGCACCATCATGATGGGTGGTTGTTCGCAATGCCGAAAGAAATTCGCCGGTTGGCACGACACAGCCCATATTACCGCAAACGGGTTCCAAAATCACCGCTGCAATTTTCCCGGGGAATTTTTCAAACGCCTTTTCCAGTCCCTGCACGTCGTTGTATTGGAGGATCAATGTGTCCTGACTGGTGCCGGCGGTAACGCCGGGGGAATCGGGCACTGCCAGTGTCGCTGCAGCGCTTCCTGCCGCCACCAATAGAGAATCGACATGCCCGTGGTAATTACCCGCAAATTTGACGACGATATCGCGACCGGTGTAACCGCGCGCCAGGCGAATCGCGCTCATCGTTGCCTCGGTACCCGAGTTGACCAAACGCACCATTTCTACCGAGGGGACCGCGTCGATGATCAGTTCCGCCAGTGTATTTTCGGCAACGGTTGGAGCACCAAAACTGGTGCCTCGTTCGACTGCGGCGTGGACGGCTTCCTTGACCGGTGGAAACTGGTGTCCCAGAATCATGGGGCCCCATGAACCAATGTAATCGATGTACTGATTGTCATCGATGTCTGTCAAATAGGCTCCGTTGCCTTCGCGAAAGACAACCGGCTCGCCTCCGACGGCACCAAATGCTCTGGCCGCGCTGTTGACGCCACCCGGCATTAGGGTCTTTGCTCTGGCATATTCAATTTGGCTTTGCGCGCGGGAGAGTACCTTGGACACTACGGGTTCCTTACTGACGAAATTTGGTTGGGCGTTGGAGCGTTCGTAATCGCTTCATTTTACGAACCAAACCGTGTTTTGGGTACGGCCCTGAGGTCAGGCTGAGATCAACTTGTTTGGGCTGCTGCTGGGTGCCTTGGATTAACAAGGAAGAGGCAATGCAGAACAATCTTGCTAATAGAACCCGGTCACAATCAATCAGATATCAAAGGTTGTCGATCGTCTGCTCCGGCGACCCATGATTGGCGCCTTGACGCCCCTGACGCGTATCCATCTGGTTTGGTAAGAATCAATTCGTTAAACTTTAGCAAACCGCTCTCCGAAAACCAGCTACTGGAGCCCTGCATGTCGCAAGCCGAAATTGAGAATCAGCCCACCGTTTTTGCACATCCGTCAGGACTCTACACACTTTTCTTCGCCGAAATGTGGGAGCGATTCTCGTACTACGGCATGCGCGCCCTGTTGATTTTTTATATGCTCAAGGGTTTCCTCGGGTACGGAGACACCCAGGCGTACACGGTTTACGGTGCTTATACTTCGCTGGTGTACATGACGCCGTTTGTTGGTGGACTGCTGGCGGACAAATTTCTGGGGAAGCGTCTTGCCGTCGTGGTGGGCGGTTTGTTGATGGCGGCAGGTCATCTTTTGATGACGATTGAGTCCGAGTGGCCATTTTTCTTCGCGTTGGCATTATTGATCGCCGGCAACGGATTTTTTAAACCAAATATCTCGACGACGGTCGGTTCGCTGTACGGCCCGGGCAGCAAAAAGCGAGACGACGGGTTCAATATTTTCTACACGGGGATCAACCTGGGGGCGGCGATCAGTCCGTTGTTGTGCGGGTACGTCGGCGAGACCTTTGGTTGGCACTACGGTTTTGGATTGGCGACCATTGGAATGCTGGTTGGGCTGGCAGTGTTTGTGATGCCCAACATCGTCACGCAATTGCTGATTATGTCGGCGGCGATTGCTGCGAGTGTCGGCATGTTGGTGTTCCGCCCAGATAACATTTATGCGATCTCAATCAACGTGTTCGTGGCAGTTTGCTTGCTGGTTGCTGCGGTGGTCGCATGGATTGCACTCTCGCGTGGTGGTTTGCCGAAATGGGCAGGAGCCCGCCCGCCCGAAGCGGACCCTGGGAATGACTGGAAGATTTGGTTGGGTACTGCGATTTCAATTCCGGTATTTGCATTGCTTGTTTCGGGGTTCACGCCGTTCACCCAACCGCACAAGGATGCGAAACTGGTGACCAAAGAACAGTTGCTACAGAAGCGGATCGATTTTTTGACCGATCTGAAGGTAGATCCAGCAACCATTGAAAAAGTACGAACTGCCGGGATTGATATTGAGCCAAAACTTCGTGGCGAACCTTACCAATTAATTTCAAAGGATGTGATTCGCGGCGTCAAGAGAGAGCTGGATTCTTCTGAGGTCAATGAGTTCGTTAAAAAAGAGTTGGGGGTTGCCGATCTACAAGGTGGAGGTTTTGACGAACTGGGGATTGGTGCCGGTCAGAAGATCAAATTGTTTGCTGCACTTGCATCCCGGTTTGAGGCACAGCTTCCAGAAACGAAGGAACAGTTGGAGGACATTTCGTCGGTGGATGCGGCAATTGCTGCAATGAATCAATCCCGTGCCTCGCTTGCCGGTACCATTAGTGGAATCTTCCTTGAAGAGGTAAGTAAACCTGCGGGGCTTGTTTTGACTGTGCTTGGTCTGTTGGCGTTTGGCTACCTTTTGGTCGAAACCTTCAGGCTGAATTCGATTCAACGGAATCGAATGATCGCAGCGTTGGTTTTGATTTTCTTTCAGATGCTGTTTTTTGCCTTTTTCGAACAGGCCGGCAGCAGCGTCAATAATTTTACCGATCGAAACATCGATCGCGTCGGTGAAACGACAGCGATTACCGAAGACCAGGTTGGCAGAACCGTGACAATTGAACCTACTCAGGCTCAATTGGGATATGTGTATTCAAACGCAGGCAAGGCGTTTACCAATTCGGATCTCAATGAAATCCGGAAAATCATCAACGAAACTGACAACTTGGACAAAATCGAGATCCCTTGGCAAGTCTCCCTGTCGAATGTCGGGATGGGAGTGGCGAGTCGATTGGATGAACTTCCGGCTTCCATTTTCCAATCGTTCAATGCGATCTTTATTTTGATTTTTGCGTTGGCATTCAATTGGCTTTGGGCAATGCTCCGACGCAAAGGGATGGATCCAAATGCACCCGTGAAGTTTGGCCTAGGACTAATTCAACTTGGTTTGGGATTTGGTGCATTTTGGCTGGGAGCCAATAATTGTACTGAGGTGGGAATGGTAGCTATCTCCTGGTTGACCCTTGGAATCCTGCTTCAGACAACAGGAGAATTGTGTCTTTCTCCAGTCGGTCTGTCGACCATGACAAAATTAAGTCCCAAACTTCTGGTCAGCACGTTGATGGGAGCCTGGTTCCTGGCAACGGCATTCAGCCAGTACCTGGCCGCGATTATCTCGCAATTCACCAGCGTCGGAGGGCATGGTGGAGGCGGTGGTGGCTTACCGGCCCCAATCGATACGGTCCACGTCTATGGAGATGTGTTCAAGTCAATCGCGTACACTGCAATCGGATGTGGCATAGTGTGCATCATTCTTTCGCCAATACTGAAATACATGATGCATGAAGATGTCGTTCTGGACGATGACGGGAACGTGATTCAGACAAAACAGAACGACGCTTAGTTTTGCTTAGTCTTAGCGACTGGCAGTGAGGGATTTACCATCCGTTGGCGACGCTGCCAGCATCGAAGCCAAGCTGGCAGCATCGCCAACGGTAAGCTTTCAACTGCCAACTGCCTTAGCTTGATTAGCTTGAAGATCTTAAGCGGTGAACCATCGGTAATGCCCAATTACAGTCCGGCATCTGCAAGTTCTCGCCGAATCTCCGGTAGTGAGAGTAAAAGCTCTCTCAGTTCCGGGCCTGTTAATTGTATGGCATTGCGAGAATCGTAGTCCGCATACTGCGACGGTTCGGATGTGCTCTCGGTGGAAATCCGGTCGTAGTTCAGTTCGCGCTGCTCCATCGGGATCCGGACAAAATCGCCCTGGTCCTGAGCGCGTGCCATCTCGGTCATTGAAGCCAGCGTTTCAGCGCGTTTTTCGCCGCGGCGGATTCCAATCGTGCGAATCTCGGATTGCGACTTGAATAGTTCTTTCAGTGTGCGGGCCAACATGCCAATGGTGCATGCTGCGGCCTTCTTGATGAAGATGTCGCCTTGACGTGCATTCTCGAATGCAAATTCAACAAGTGCGACGCTGTCTCGTAGCGGCAACATAAACCGTGACATGTTGCTCTCGGTTACCGTGATGGGAATCCCTTCGCGGATCTGCCTGACAAACAGTGGAATCACGCTTCCGCGCGAATACATGACGTTCCCATATCGTACCGAACAAATACGGGTTTGCCCCTCCTTCATTCGGCGGGCGACCGCTTGAGCAACCTTCTCCATGACGGCTTTGGTCATGCCCATCGCGTTGACCGGATAGACCGCTTTGTCAGTACCCAGAACAACCACACACTCAACCTTGTGTGCCACGGCAGATTCGATGACGTTGTTGCTGCCAACGATATTCGTTTCGACAGCCTGCATCGGAAAAAACTCGCAGGACGGCACCTGCTTTAATGCTGCGGCATGAAAGACCAGATCGACGCCGCTCATCGCCACATCGACGCTGGTGCGACTGCGGACATCTCCAATGTAGAATTGAAGACGTGGTTCGGACATCCGCACACGCATGTCCTCCTGTTTCCATTCATCACGACTGAAGATGCGAACCTGTCCGAAGCCCTGCCCGAGTAAATGCGTGGCCATGGTTTTGCCAAACGACCCCGTACCTCCTGTTATCAGAACCGTTTTGTTCTGGTTGTGCGTCGATTCTGTCATGGGCTGTTGCTTGGGCGTGGGGTCACGCTTTGTAGATTTTCTCTCTGCCAGTTGTAACCTGCTGCGTCGCATTTCGGGTATCGACGACCAAATCCGCGTGAGGAACGATTTCCTCCCAGTCGAATGCAGAGTGGTCCGTTGCAATCAGAACGCAATCCAATGACGAGATATATTCGGCAGTCGCTTCGTTGTGTTCCAGTGCAGGGACATCGAAGTGTCGCATTTGGGGTAGTTTGGGGATATGCGGATCACAGTAACTGAGTTCAGCACCACGTTCTTCCAATAACTCCATCAATTTGAAGGACGGACTCTCCCGTGGATCATCCACATCTTTCTTGTAGGCAATGCCAAACACACCAACTTTGCTGCCCTTGATGGGTTTGCCCTGCTTATTCAGTGCTTCGGCAAGTCGATGAATCACATACAGAGGCATGCTGGTATTGATTTCACCGGCCAATTCAATGAATTTGGTCGGGATCTCGTGTTTGCGAGCGACCCAACTGAGATAGAACGGATCAATGGGAATACAGTGCCCACCTAATCCCGGGCCTGGGTAGAACGCCTGGAAACCGAAGGGCTTGGTCTTGGCAGCATCGATCACTTCCCAGATATCGATACCAATTTTTTGGAACAGCATCTTCAGCTCGTTAACCATCGCGATGTTGACGCTGCGGTAAGTGTTTTCCAGAATCTTGCAGGCCTCGGCAACCTCGCACGAATCGACCGGCACAATCGAGGTAATGGCTTGCTCGTAAAAGCTTTGAGCCAATTTTGTGCTGTTCGGCTCGTACCCGCCGACGACCTTGGGAATGGTACCCGCGGTAAAATTTGGATTGCCGGGATCTTCGCGTTCAGGACTGTACGCCAGGAAGAAATCTTCACCGACCTGCAGTCCGGAATCGTTCAGGATCGGCAGCAGCACATCTCTGGTGGTTCCCGGGTAGGTTGTACTTTCCAGCACCACCATCTGCCCGGGACGCAGCGATTGGGCGATGGATTGTGTTGTTTGTTCAACGTAGGTCAGGTCCGGATCGCGACTGTCCGACAGCGGTGTGGGGACACAGATCAAAATCACATCCGCCTCCGCCAAGCGTGACATGTCTGAAGTTGCATCGAATTTCTTCTTCTGTAGCCAACCCGCGATGGTCGCATGTTCAATGTGGGCGATATAACTCTTGCCTTCCAACAGCGCGTCAACCTTCTTCTGATCAACATCAAAACCAATCGCGCTGAAGCCCGCCGTGATGTAGGCATCGATCAGTGGCAAACCCACATAGCCAAGTCCGATAACGCCAATGGTCGTTGATTTGTCTACAATCGAGTCAAGTAAGTCGTTGAAATGTCCGCTTGTTGTCATGGGAGTTCTTTGGAGTATTGCGACCTGTTAATGATCGATTCGATATCGCTGACGTAAGTGTTGATGGCGAGGAAAATGGTCCGGGAGTTGGCAGAGTGTGGCTACGCTTGTTGCCCGAATTGCCTCAGCGAGCCAATTCCAACAGCAGGGGAGACCCCTGTCAAGCAGGTTCGCGAAGCGCGAACCGCTGGCAGAATGGTATTCAGGATTGGCTGTCGTTCGTCCGAATCAAGATGCTCGCGATTTGGGATTTTCACGATGCTTTGGCATTGGAACAAACGAGGGAGTTGTCCCGTTTCTCTGTTGATGCAGGGTGTTGGAATTTTGGCCGTAGCCGTAAGTCCCGTAACCGTACTGGTTTGAGTACGCGTACGTTCGTTCGTCCTTGCGTCTGACACCGTTGATGATAACGCCACAGAGCTGGATGCCCATGGTGTTGATGACTTCTTTTGCCCGCAGTGAGTTGGTCCGAACGCCATTTCGGATTCGCATTACCATGTAGACCATGTCGGCATGGGCACAAACGATACTTGGATCGGTAACTGCCAGCACCGGCGGTGTGTCAATCAGCACAAAATCGTACTGGTCGCGATAGGCATTAATGGTTTTCGCAAATCCGGGAGAGGTGAGAAGTTCGGCAGGATTCGCAGGAATTGGCCCCGCACAAACGATTGAAAGGAAGTCGGGGATTACTGTTTTGACGACTTCATTAAACGCTTTTTCTCCGGAGATGACAGAACTAAGTCCTGCATCATTATCGACTCCAAACAGCTTATGCTGGGTCGGTTTCCTGAGGTCGGCGTCGATCAACAATACTTTTCGACCAGACTGCGCAATCGAGGCTGCCAGATTGGAAATCGTTGTCGATTTCCCATCGCCGGGAGTCGGGCTGGTGACCTGAATGATCTTGGCCTTGTTTTCCTGCGCCTTGAAAAAGACTGTTGTTCGAATTGCCCGGTAGGCTTCACTGATCTGCGAAGCTGGAGCGTGGATTGCGATCAGTTCGGATTCAATGCCCGGGTAGTTGGAGTTACGTTTTTTCTTTCGGGATTTCTGAAAGAAACTGATGTGACCGATTACCGGAGTATCCAGAAGTGTTCCAACGTCGTCTGACGAATGGAATGTTTTTTCAGCGATGTCCTTGAATCCGGCAAAACCAAGTCCCAGCAAGCTACCTAAAAATACACCGGCGGCAAGGCAGACCGACAGTTCGGGAGCAACGATTTCGCCAACCGAGGGAGGGTCCAAAATGGAAAGATTACGCCAGAGATGTTCCTTCAAGGCGTTCATCTCGCTCATGCGTTCAATAACCGCTGCGTAACCTGTTTCCAAACGATCTCGTTCTCGTTTCAGTGCGTTCATCTTTTCGAGGGTCGCGGAAACTGAGGTTGATTTAAGTTGAATTGCCTTGATCTGCTGTTCGATCTGACTCTCTTCTGACAACAGCAGATCCACCTTACGGTCCATCATTTTCAAAAACGTGGTGACCAGGTCAGGTTGAACACCTCCGTTGCGATTGCCGCTACGAATCGATGCCAATTCCTCCGCCCGCATTTGAGAAACGGCGTTGATTTTGCGACGAATGGCCTTCAGTTGTGGGTGATCACCACCGTACTGATTCAACAGTTCCTGTTCTTCAACCTTCAATTGGACCATTTGGTCCTGCACCCGCGCATATGCACCATCGGATACATCAGACTGCTCTGCGATGATCTCGCTGACCAAATCTTCAGAAGACTTCCCTGAGGCCAGATCGCGTTTCACATTTTGGATACGAGCGTTAATCTTGTTTCGCTCACTTCGCAAATCATGCAGGTCCTGATGCATCAGGCTTAATTGCATCTGATGAGGATCCGTCGCGCGACCGTCAACGGTGACCAGTTCAGGGCTGACCGAGAGAACCTTTATTTCTTCTTCCACCTGCTTCAACCGACTCAGCCACTCATTTTGCAGTTTTTGTACAATGACAGCGTTTTCGCCGCCCAAGTCTTTGGTGGTTGATTTGATGTGTCGGCCAAACGAATCTACGATGCTGTGGAGAACCTTTTGACATTCGTCCTTGGTGTCACCACGGAACACAAGCTTGATCACACCGGAGTTTGATTTTGTGTCCGCCGGTTTTACAGCAAACACTTTTTTCTCTCGCAATTTGTAAAGGATGTCATCGCAGTCACGAAAGAGGTTCATGTCATAGAATCTTCCACGCTCGATTGCCGGCTCAAGGATCAGCGTACTCTTTAATGTTTGGAGGTACTTTTCGATTGATGTCTCGGCCGAAAATGAATCCCTGTCGGCAGAATTGACCGACGGTGCGCTTTTTTCGTCGATGAAGATTTTCGCCGTTGACTCATAGGTTTTAGGAGCCTTGAAGTAGTACAAGACCGACAGTCCGGAGGACAGAAGTATAAAAAACAGAATGATCCAAAATTTTCGCCGAATCAGATCAACCACATCAAGGCTATAAAGTTCACTGGACTTCGGCTTGCTCTTGTGCCTTCCCTGAGGATGTTGAGGACTGTTCTGAAAATCCAAATTGGCTAGAGACATCTTTGGGAACTCCCCTTGTTGTGGTTGGCCGGGAAAATTTGTTAACGCGCGTCGATACGCAGGAAACAACGAAACGGCTCAATAATTGGTTCTGGAGCGTCAAATTTACTTGGAACGCTCCCTACGGATTTTCGCGAGAAGGAATTTTATTCGATTCTTCCGAACAGTCGGATCCAGTTCGCACAGTTTTAATTGTCGTACCGATTCGTCGAATTGTTTGGTCTGAAACAGCGCGAACGCATAATCGTACCTCCAGCTTGCTTGCTGAGGCGATATCACTAGCGCTTGACGGTATTGTGCTACCACTTCAGGATAATCATCGACCAGTAAGGCTGCTTCCGCCAAAAGTAGAATTCGTTGGATTTTCGTCAAATCACTGGCCGCATTGATGGTGCGCTTGACATGGCTGATCAGGAATTTCTGGGGCAGCTTTAACTCGGGGGCGCTGAGGTATTTGCGTGCGATTAATAACAGATATGCCGGTTTTTGGGGAAGAACCTCTTCATAAAACTGCTTCATGGGCAGATCTTGCAGGCAAAACAGGACAATCATTCGCTCGTGACGAATCGAGTGCGGTTGGCCAAGACACTTTTTCCAAAGTTCGGTCGCCGTCGCCATGTCACCGGAATTTAAGGCCAGTAGCCCACAATTGAATAGAAGTTGGGTCTTGGGGAAAGAGCGTTGCAAGGCCTCTTCGATGAAAGCCGATTCCTGAGTTTGCGTATCAGCAGCACTCTGAGGGGTCGTCAACGCAATCAGTTGTGCCATGCGATACTGAGTTTTTGATGTTCGTGAGCAGAGCTGTTCTGCTCGTTGATATTCTTGCATCGCCGTTTTCAAATGCGAGGTGACACCGGTATCCGACTTGATTTGAATTGCGACTTCGGGCAATCTGCGCTCCGCTTGTCTAAGTCTTTGATGCAGCAGGGAAACTGCCGTCGCGTTCCAAATGGCCTTCGAATCGACCTCCTTAATTTCATCAAGTCTCAGTCGCTGCTGGTCCAGAGGTAATTCGCTCGTTTCGATTTCCTCGATCTCCGCCCGTAGACTGTCCCTCAGGTTTCTTGCCTCTCGTTCTCGAAAGCGAGCGATGTGTAGATCGCCCAGCAAATAATGTGCTTCGGCATCGTCAGGGCGAATTGTCGTGGCAGTCTCGAGGCGTCGCTGAATTTTGTCAAAGTCAGCGCGATGAATTCCTTGCTGCCCTTCGGACGCATATTTATTAAACAATTTAATCGATCTTTGCGCCGCTCTTCGTGATTCAATCCCGTAGGATTCGTACGCTGCCCAGGAAGATAATGCAAGCGTAACCAATAGCACTAACCCAACAACCACGTTCCTTGATCCTGCGGCTGGATGAATACCTCTTGAGTTTTCTTGTGGTAGCCTGCTGTACCGTCCAGCAGCAATGCCCATCAGGATTGCCATCGCAGTCGTGTTGGCCGGCTGGTAAATGCCGAAATCGAGCGTCGCTATCGTCACTTGCCCTACCAGGCAGGTAAGTGCAGAGCCACCGATGGCGCGATCAAAGTAGTTTCGCCGTTTCAGTAAGCCGATTGAAACATAGGCTGCATAACTGATTGTGGTCAGTAACAGTAAAATCCCACCCCAGCCCATTTCAACCAGCGTTTCAATGTAGACTGATTCTGCGTGAGCGAAGGTGCGTGTTAAAAAGAAAGATTGAAATACAGGAGACACGTATCGGTAAGTGCCATTTCCAACACCCAGTATTCCGTTCTCGATTCCGAATGGAATCGCATCTTTCCAGTGATCCAATCTTGGCGCTGCTGCGTCGGAGAGTTCGGCCATCGACTGGATCTCAGTTGAAACCCTTACCATTTGTCCGGAAAGGTTCACCATTGCGATTGCACCGACGCCCAACAACAGTGCAATTCCCAGCACGGCGATGCGCTGCGTTTTTGAGACCAGATACAGTGCAGTCAATACACTTAAAACAATGGCGACCATTCCACTTCGTGAAAGCGACGCAAAGACGCCCGCAAGGATGATTGTTAAGCCGGTCAGAAGGTATAAATGCCTCGGTTTTACACTTGCGGCCAGCCTTCCTAGCCGGTGCAAAAGGCCTGCGTCAGCATGGTTTTCAACCTCACAATCATCAGCAGTCAAGACGAAGCTGCTACGGTTACCACCAGTACTCCTGCTCCTTTTGAAGAACTCTTCCATGCCAAAGAAGAGTGCTGCAGAGAAACAAATGATTAAGAATCCGGCAGCGTTGTTGCTGTTGACGAACGAGCCAAACGGCCCCCCTCCCCATAACAGTTCATATTGCCAAAAGATTCTCATATCTCCCGACAGTTTTTGTAAGATCCCCAAAAAACTGACTGCCGCCCCAACGGCCATCAGGGACAGCATCACCGGGTAAACCTGCTTCCGTTCAACCAGCAGTACTGTCGAAGCCAAAAATATTCCAATCCCGTAAACCAGATCGACCAGTCTTCGACGAGTTGCCGGCACATAAACGGAGATGGGACGCAACAACCTCTTCGGTGACAGCACTGCGGAGGTTTCTGAATTGGGGGTGGTGTCCACATCAAGTGCAGCTGAAACGGCGTCGTTTGGGTTGCCGAGTTTTTCCTGTAATCTGGAACTTGCGGTGGATGCCTGGAAAATGGTTAATGCAATCCCGGCCAACAAACACCAGGTAATTGCGGAAGACTTTGTAAGTCGTGCTTTGCCAAAGGCCTCAAACGCTGCACCCAGTAGCAGTATCGCACACATGCAGAGCAAAAACGTGCGAGTAAATGGCCAGTTGCCCCCAATCGGCCAGGGGGCAATAAGGGCTAGCGCTACAAAGATTAGGGAAAATGAACGTGTCACGGAACTTTCTGGGCTTTTAAGTAAGCAGGTGAGACTTTTGCCAGAGCCTCAGATAACACCACAAATCAAACTGCCCGGTGACCCGGAAGCACTCCGGTTCCACAGGCTGCACTCCTGACATTTATGATTTTCAGGATTACACAAGAATTGACAAAAGAGGCGTGTTAGGGGGGATGCTTGTAAAATACCCGACCAAGCCAAACCGCTTGATCGTGATAAAACGATTAATCATTATTGACATCGGCACGCCATCTCAAGATGTCAGAATGAAAATTTTCAAATTTATTGCGCAGCAGCCGCTTGTTTCCCGCGCCTTGGTCAAGCAATTCCTCGACGGAGGGTGAGTCCGTAGTGGGTTGGCGAGTTCAGAAGATCTACGAAAAAGGTGCGTTTGCCAGCGTTCGCCCCCGTTAGATCCAGGTAGCTTAATCGGCCGGACATCATTTTTTGCCGCAAAAGTCCGTCTTCCGATCGCCCGCTCTGCCACCCCAAAGATGGGTGCAGGCAGTCTTTGGTTTTTCTTGACCAAGATTGGAAAACCGACCGTTTTTGAATGGCCAATGTGCTGTCCAAGTCGGAATTTCTGGATTTATCAGCATTATATGTGCATTCATAACACAAGGAAGGCTGATTAAACACATGTGAAGAATTGCCGGTCGCAGGCAGCCCAATACGGTCCAGGTGATAGTGCGATAGCTGCACATTCCTGTTTTCACAGACATGTTTCGTAAAGATCTATGACGCACACAGCTTCAACAACTTCGGTAAAAGCCACGGTCAGGAAACTGCTTGTCAGGTTCCACCTGCCGTTACTGGTCTTCATTCATTTCTTTATTTTTTCGGTGGTCTTTTGGCTCGCATTCTCAATGCGGTTTACGTTGCAAATCCCCGAGAAGTACTTGAGTCTGTTCTGGCAGGCGGTCCCTGTCATTGTCGCGACAAAAGTCATCGTATTCTATGCGCTGCGTAGTTTTCATGGCTGGTGGAGGTACGTTCACTTCTCGGACGTGGTGTCTCTCGTCAAAAGCTCGGTGGTAGCCTCCCTGACGGTTATCGCGATTGACTATTTCTTTCTGGGCGGGCGAATCCCCCGAATGGTAGTGCTCAATGACTTTGCGATTGGAATTGTCATTTTGGGTGGGTTGCGGTCAACATGGCGCGTGTGGGACGAAAGGATCTCGCCGATGCGTTCGAGGAAAACTTGCAAACGCGCGTTGATGGTCGGTAGCAATTTCGAAGCATCCCGGCTTGCACACTTGATTAACGGTCAACCGAACATGGACATTCGGGTCGTGGGTATGGTGACACCGGATTCGTGCCCCGTCTCGAAACGATACTCAGGTGATATACGCGTCGTCGGCGGACTTGAAGATATCGTTGATTTGATGGTGGCTCATCGCGCGAAAGAACTCTTTGTCGTTTCCGGTGCCCTGCCGGCAAGACGTTTGCGATTGCTGTTGGATATGGCCTCTGACTCCCGTTTCGACATAAAAATCCTTCCCCGGTTGGAAGAACAATTGAAGGGGATGGACAGGGTGCCCATCAGAGAGGTTTCGTATAACGACTTGCTTCGTCGGGAACCGGCCGAACTCGATTTGAGGGCGATTGAAGGAATCATCGCCGGTAGGTCTGTGATGGTAACCGGGGCGGGAGGATCGATTGGTTCCGAGTTATGCAGGCAGTTGATTAAGTTCAATCCCGGTTCGTTGATACTGCTGGGACGTGGAGAGAACAGGATTTACGAGATCGAGCGTGAGTTGAGGGGGGCAGGTTGCGATGTCGATCTGATTCCGAAAATTGTGAATATTACAGACGCTGAGAGAATGGAGGAGTTGTTTGCCCAATATCTCCCGCGAGTCATCTTCCATGCCGCGGCCCATAAACACGTGCCCCTAGTTGAACAAAATCTCGGTGAGGGCGTTGTCAATAATGTGGTTGGTACAAAAAATATTGCGGACCTGGCAGATCGTTATGGTGCTGAACGCTTTGTCATGGTTTCGACAGATAAAGCGGTCAACCCGACCAGTGTAATGGGGTGTACAAAACAAATTGCCGAACGCTATTGCCAAACTCTGGGTGGACAATCCGGGACAAAATTTATCTCAACGCGTTTTGGGAATGTGCTTGGGTCGGCGGGCAGCGTGGTTCCACTGTTTCAAAAACAGATTCAGGCGGGGGGGCCGATCACCATCACGGATCGGCGTATGACCCGTTACTTTATGACGATCCCGGAAGCGTCGCAGTTGGTGTTGCAGGCCGCAACAATGGGCAACGGTGGGGAGATCTTTGTCCTTGAAATGGGTCAGCCTGTGAAAATTGTCGATTTGGCACGGGACCTGATTCGGCTTGGTGGTCATCTTCCGGGTTCAATCGATATCGTGGAATCCGGGATTCGTCCCGGAGAAAAACTGTTTGAGGAACTATATTACAAAAACGAAACCTCGATACCGACTTCCCACGAAAAAATCCTGTCATCATTGAGCCGACGTTACTCGATGGCGGAAGTTGAACAGCAGGTTAGCGACCTGGTCGCGGTTGCGTATTCATCGCCGACGGAGATTAAAACAACTTTGAAAGCGATTATTCCCGAGTTCGCTTACTCACCCGAAAACAATGCACTCGTCGTCTCAAGGCCAATGGGACGATCTTCCCGCCTGAAGAAACTGGCCTAGCCGTTCCAGGCACCGGCACCTGTAGGGCACCCGTGGCCATTCGGATGGTAGCCAGCGATGCCTCTCACATTCCTTTTTACTTTCTCGATCTCCAATGACGTCCAAGAGAACTGCGACAGCAGGAGCGAGTTGGCAGGTGGTGAACATGGGGCTGTTCGCGCTGCAGAATTTCGTGTTCCTGATCTTGATGGCAAGGTTCGTCGAAAAAGAATCGCACGGGATTTTTGTTCTGGCAAATATTCTTGTGATGTTCGTTACGATGTTGGCCGAAAGCGGAGCGGGTGCAGCAATCATCCAGCGAAAGGAAGTCACCCGCGCCCATCTCAGTACCGCCTTCTATCTGAATATTGTGATTTCGGCGACAGTGTATGTTCTGCTGGTGGGATTTGCATCAGCGATATGCGAATTTTACCAGGGCAGATTAAGCCCGGAAATTCTTTACGTCATCGGCTTGAACCTGATCGTTGCCAATATGGGGATGGTTTCGCGCAGCCTGCTGATCAAGGAACTTGACTTTCGGCCTATTTGTATCATCCAAAATGGAGCCTACTTTATATCTCATCTGCTATTGGGTGTCCTGATGGGCGTCCTTGGATTTGGGGTCTGGTCTTTTATTTTTCCTTCCGTATTGAACAACCTGTTTGCCTCTGCTTCGTTGTACTACAAAAGGCCGCACAGCTTAAAGCTGTACTTTCGAAGACAGGAGTTTAAGGAGATTTCCTATTTTGGATTGAGCTATACGTTGGTGCGCGTTACGCACTACGTTGGTTTTCAAATAGATAAAGTATTGTTTGGTAAATTCGCGTCTCTGGACAGTTTGGCCAACTATGAGAAAGCTCAAACACTCTCTTACCTGCCCGGAAAGGTTTTGGGGAGCGCGTTTGATCCGGTGCTGTTCTCCGTATTGACCAATGCAAGAGGCGAGACGGAACGTGTCTCCCGGTTGTTCAGCGGTCTGTCCAATGCGTTGCTGTTGGTGATGCTGTATGTTTCAACGATATTGTTCTTCTGTAGTGAGAGCGTTGTGCTGTTGGTGTTGGGCGGGGGCTGGATTGATTCCGCTCCAGCAGTCAGAATTTTTGCTCTGATTGTTCCCTTTATGGTGCTCTCAAGGATCTCGGATGTCTTCGTCAGATCCTACAATAAAATGTTCCACGTTTTACCGATCAAAGTCGCCTATGCGACCGCTGTTGGCGTGACCGCACTCAATTCCCGGCAGATGAGCGCGGAAGAATTTGCCGCTGCGGTCGCGACTATATTTATTCTGTTTGCAATTGTGATGACATGCGTTGCCATCAGGTTGGCAGGAGTTAGCATAGGCCGGTACCTTACCGGCCTGAAACCGACATTTATCTGCCTACCAGTGCTTGTTATTAAACTATTGCTAACAGATTATTTGTATCGAAAAACCGGATACCCACTTTTCTATGAAGCATTGTTGGTTGTTGCTGTTGATGTTCTGTGCCTGGCAGCAATTCTATTTACATGGCCGGGGCTTTTGTCCCGCCTGAAAGACACTGCCGCATTGCAGCCGTTATTCGAAAAATACAAATTTCTTCAAAGGACCCACCGAAAATGACACTCGAGTATCGCCATTCGCACACTGCCGAGAATTTTGGAACGACATACGAAGATAGTTTTAAACGCAAGAACTACAAGAATTTCATTTATCAATGGGAACGGGAGGTGGTCTCGCAGATCTTCAGGGACTGTAAACCCGACAATTATCTGGACTTCGCCTGCGGTACCGGCAGGATTACCAGAATTGCCGAAGGTCTGGTGGACAATATTAACGGTGTTGATGTTTCCGAATCGATGCTAGGTGTTGCCAGAGAGCAAGTTAAATCAGCCAACTTCATTCTGGAAGACATTACCCGGGGGGAATTCAAACCGGAGAGAAAATTTGACTTTGTTTCGTCATTCCGGTTCTTCACCAACGCGCAGCCCAGCTTGCGAAAAGAGGTATTCGAATCTCTCCTTGATTTGATGACCGATGACAGCTACTTTTTGTTCAACCTGCACATGAACAGTACAAGTTCATTTGCATTGGCGGCGCGGGGGTATGAGACCCTCTTCGGCAAACGCGAAGGTTTCAATCATCTGGATCTGAAGACGATGGACCGGGATTTCCAGCTTCTGAAGCATTTTGATGTCGTGTCGGTTCACACCAAAGGCGTCTTGCCGGTGGTTCGGGAAGGTAAAGAACGCTCCAACACGTTTTTTCGCGTTGTTGGTGGTGTAGAGAGTGTGGCCTCGTATTTGCCACTTCATTCGTTTTTTTCGAAGTACCACATCGTATTGTGCAAACGAAAGTAGGGACATCATGTCGGCCAACCCCGTTCGGCAGTTTGTCAAAAATTTCCATAAAGAAGCCATCGAATTTCAGGTTGCCAAAGAGACCCAACTTGCCCACATCTTTTCAGGGTCGGATACAGTGAGGGTTCCTGAATTACTGCGATTCAACCGTGAAGAAGCCCAGCTTACGTTTGAGTTTATTGAGGGACTCGTAAGTTTTCGGTCCTTGTTGAAGGACAGGTCGCTGGCCATCGAATTGGCCAACAGGGTCGGGCGGGGAATTGCGACTGCTCACCAGAGGTTAGATTTCCCGGAAACGGCCAAAAAACGTCTGCCTGATCCGTATGGGCGATTTGAATCCGAAAATGCTTTCCTGCATCTTGACCTTAGCACGGTCAACGTCCAGTACAAACCTTCCACTGACTGTGTTTATTTGATCGACTGGGAGGCATCACCGTTGCTTAAGAGTGACGCCAATTTTGGTTCGGTTTATTTTGATCTGTGCTTTTTTATCTCCAATTTGTTTATGATCGAACCATACATTTTCACGAACAGGAAAGCCAAACGCGCGCTGTCGTTGGCGTTCCTAGAGGGATATCAGTCGGTTTATGGAAAATTGAACATTGGTGAATTCGAAAAAGTGGCAATGGCTCATTTTCACAATCGCGGCCGTCTTGATTCGAGACTCTTAAAAAGAGTGGTTTGCTGGCGTAACCACGCACAATATAAGTCATTTATCACATGTTTGAGAACAATCCTGGCGTGAACGCAAGGAGCAGAAAAGGAATGACTCTTGATGAATGAATGGAAAGTCGATTCGACATCCGGCCTTGCCCGCCTCATGTTTCTGGGCTTCGTTTTTGCCAGCGCCTACACATTGCCGATTCTTGGTGGTGATGATGCCGGCGTGGTGGGCAGAGTGGTCTGGGCGGACCTGTTTGGGCTGGGAACTGTCGTGCTTACATTTTTAATTCTCAGGCCACGCTTGGATTTGGTTAGCCTGTCTGCCATCTGCTACGTTGCGTCACTGGCGCCAGGCATCCTTTTGTCTGCGAACCTGCCGCTGACGATTGTTGAAATTTGCATCCATATATTTCTGATTCTTGTGTTTGTTTCCGGATGTGAACTGATTCGCACCCATGAAGACTTAATGGCACTGTTCCGCACTCTGGCCATTGCGACTTTGTTGGCAGCGATTGTGGGGATACTGGAGAACTCCACTTCGATTACAGGGCTGCCCAGCCTATTTCCCGGAGACATCAGAAGCTATCGCGGCGCCACATTCAGAAACAGCGGTCAAGCCGGTGCTTTTTTTATGATTGCCCTCTCAATTCTCATCCCCCTGAGGTTTGGTTCTTTGGCGAGAGGGATTTCGGTTTCTGATCGCCGTTTGTTCGAGATCACCATACTGGTCGCGGCGCTCTGCATGATCATGACTGTAAAAATTGGATCGATCATCGGGATCATTATTGGCGGAATTGGATTCGCAATCTATAAGCAGAAGATTTCATTTATTGTCCCGGTCCTGTTGGTGTTGGGACTGTTATATTCGCAGTCTTCGAGGCTTGCCGAATTGTTTCCGACAACGGCAAAGAGGATTGAGGACAAGGTCAGCACGCGACTGGATATCGAGAAGGTGTCGTCAGACGATGGTTTTCTGGCAGAGAACTATTCGGCCGCTTTCGAGGCCTTCGTTGACAACCCCGTCTGTGGAAGCGGCCTGATGGGATTTCAGGGTGTGTACAGTAAACACGAGGTTCACAGCACCCCCATGAAGCTCTTGGGGGAAACTGGCCTGTTAGGGTGCTTTGGTTATCTTGTATTCGCCTTTGGAGCTCTGAAGTCAGTTGCCAGAATCAGAATGGCCTTGCCCGATAATCCGTATCGAGAATACATGGAACTTCTGTTGCCCTTCATTTTTGGCTGCTGCGTCAGTTGGCTGTATACCTATCACATGCGAAAACGGGAGTTTTGGATTCTGATGATTGTTGTTGTTGTTGCGTTGAAATTGATGGACAGATTTGAGCATCATCGCGATGAGCATATTGCGGAGACTGACAGTCTATTTCTGGGAGACTTGCACGCCTGATGAATATTCAAAAATTTGTCCGCGACTATTGCCCCGACAGGCTCCATGAATATTTGATTGGAGTCTACAACAGCAAGCAGTACGCCAAACGTCATTCCGGACAGTACGAAAGTAAGCGTAGGTACTTTGAGAAATGGGACCGGGTTCGTGACGTAAACCTGATTCAGGCGGAGCAGCAGCGGCGATTGACTGAATTCATGAACTATGTCGCTACGCACTCGGAGTTCTACTCGCGCTACGTTGAATTTAAAACGAACTGGGACGTTGCCAGTTTACGCGCGCTGCCGATCGTGACAAAAAATGACCTTGTCACTTCCGCTGATCAGATTGCCACGGTCCCACCGGAAGAGGCGATTGCCTCGTACACCGGAGGAACCACAGGCGCGTCTTTGAAAGTGCTGTACACGGTTGCCGATAGCCAGGAACGGTTCGCCGTTTTGGACAATTTTCGTAGTCAATATGGCTACTGTTTGGGCAAACGCACCGCGTGGTTCAGCGGTAAGGAGCTGCTTTCAAGAAGAGACGTTCGGAGGAAAAAGTTCTACAAGGATGACCGCGCAAACGGGATCCGTTTCTTTTCAACATTTCACTTCAACCAGGAAACCGCAGCCGCGTATTGGGAGGCGCTGACCCGTTTCAAGCCCGAGTTTTTCGTCGGGTTTCCGTTTAGCGTCTATGAAATTTGTCGATTTGCCGAATCAAAAGGCTGGAGCGAAAATTTGGCCGACACGGTTTTTTTTCCAACTGCCGAGACAGTCACTCAGGAACATCGACGATGTATCGGGAAAGTTTTGGGGTGCAGGATAGTTGATCAGTACGCGTCGTCGGAGGGGGCACCATTTATTCTCCAATGCGAAAGCGGCCGACTGCATATCCACCCGCTGACGGGTATATTCGAGGTCGTGGACGCAGATTTGAATCCGGTTCAGTCCGGCCAGATCCTTGTCACGGCATTCGCAACAAAAGGCACGCCGTTGGTGCGCTATAAAATTGGGGATGCGATTGCACTGTCGCAAGATGGGCAGTGTGAATGTGGTTCCGTATTTCCTCTGGTTGATCACATTGAAGGCAGGGTAGGCGATTATCTCCTGTCGAAGGAAAATGGACGTATCAGTGGGGCCAATTTGGGAAATTCAACGAAATCAGTAAATGGGATTCTCTGTTTTCAAGGTGTGCAGGAAACCGCAGATCGTGTCAAGATAAATGTTGTCGCAGACCATTCCTTTACGGAGCCACACAAACAACGGTTTGAAGCTGCACTCCGTGAACGATTGGGAAAATCGATGGAGATCGAGATCCGAGTGGTAGACCAGATTGCCAAAGGGAAGAGCGGTAAATTTAAGTTTATTATTAATCACTTGATTTCAGGCCAATCACCTTCAAGCGCCGAAGGGGTTCGGAAAGAGGCAGGATAACCGACCGCTTTACTGAGGTGTGCCTTTACTGAGGTGCACCTGTAAGCAACGAGTATCAATGCCGCGCAGATCTAAATGGCGTGGGCTTGCCTTCCACCTATCCTCCAATCGGAAACCATCACAATAGCCGCTGTGTTTGATCGCAGCCTAATTTAAGAAAGACAGTCACTCGTGGCCACGCTTTACAAAAAAAACTATCACCAGACCGACATCTCAGACAGCTCCTTTTTGATTACCGGGGGAGCCGGCTTTATTGGCTCCAATATTGTCGAGTATTTGGTTGAACATGGAGCCGGCAAAATTCGGATTTTGGATGATCTTAGTGAGGGCAAACGCACCAACATTGATCAATTTGAGAAACTGGACAACGTCGAATTTATCCAGGGTGATATTTCCGATGCCGCCGCCTGTTTGAAAGCCTGCGACGGTATTGACTACGTCAGCCATCAAGCTGCATTGGGTTCCGTGCCGCGTTCCATCGCCACTCCGCTTGTGACGAACAACGCCAATGTAACAGGTTTTGTCAACATGCTGTCGGCGGCGAAAGACGCGGGAGTCAAACGATTCGTTTACGCCAGCAGTTCTTCGGTCTACGGTGATAGCCCGACCCTACCCAAAGTGGAGGACAGTATTGGCAAACCGTTGTCTCCCTATGCGGTGTCCAAATACATCAATGAACTTTACTCTTCGGTGTTTGCGGTCAATTACGGATTTGAGACGATTGGATTAAGGTACTTTAATGTGTTTGGCCCGCGCCAAAAACCCGACGGGCCTTACGCAGCGGTAATCCCCCTGTTCATGGATGCGATCCTGAAACAAGAATCTCCCAACATTGACGGAGATGGTGAGCAGTCCAGAGATTTCACCTTCGTGGTCAACGCGGTGGAAGCAAATATCCGGAGCCTGTTTACGACGGTACCTGAAGCAACCGGTAAAGTCTACAACATCGCCTTTGGCGAACGTCGGACCGTTAACCAGCTTTTCGATGTGCTTAAATCTCTGGCCAATTCAACCATGGATGCATCCTATCGGGAACCACGTCCGGGGGATGTGCGCCATTCATTGGCGGACATTGACAATGCACGGAAATTTATCGGTTACTCACCCGAATATGACATTCAGGAAGGGTTGAAGATCACATTTGACTGGTTTAAAAACGAGTTCGGCAGTTGATTTCTGGTGGATCGTTGGTTCATTGAAGCCGTACTGACCACGCCGAACTGATGGTGTGGCGACGTTAGGCGACTGGCAGTTAAGAATTTACCATCCGTTGGCGACGCTGCCAGCGTCGGAGCGAAGCTGGCAGCATCGCCGACGGTAAGCTTTCCACTGCCAGTCGCCTTGAAACAGCTTCTCTTGTAACAAAACGGATTGCTAGGTAATGTTTTCAGTCCGGTTTTCTCGGCACCACAGCATTTTGACATTCGTGGTCATGGAGTTGTCGGTGATTAACAATCTAATGTGTCTGATTCAAAAAAATGCCTGTTCGCGAAAAGAACAAACTTCACCTGCTGGTTACCTCTGCCTACCCGAATTCTGTTGCTGGTTTTCGAGGCGATTTGATTCGCGCCTGTGTGGCCGCGGGATCACAGGTTACGGTTTTGTCCGCAACCGCCGAACCAGAGGTCGAGCATCAAATCCGGTCGTTGAAGTGTGAGTTTCATCCGTACTCCATCAAGCGCAACGCAATCAATGTCAGTAGCGATCTCAAGACGCTGGGCGAATTGAAGACTGCCTATCGAGAACTGTCGCCCGATATCATTTTGGCGTACACCATCAAACCCATCATCTGGGGTGGCATTGCGGCAAGGAAGGTTCCCAATGCGCGTTTCTTCGCGCTGGTCACCGGACTGGGGTACGCCTTTCAGGGCACCAGCCTGAAACGTCGATTGCTCAATGGCCTAGTGACATGGCTGTATCGGTTTGCACTGCGCGGATCCGAAGGTGTCATTTTTCAAAACCGTGATAACCGCGATTTGTTTGTCCGACACAATATCGTTGCGGCTGAAAAATGCCACGTTGTCAACGGTTCCGGTGTCAACGTGGCCAGTTTTTCAAAGGCGGCTTTGCCCGCAGGCCCGGCCCATTTTCTGGTCATCGCCAGATTGTTGGGAGAAAAAGGTATCCGTGAATACTGCCGGGCGGCAGAGATCGTCAAAAGACAGTATCCGGATTGCATTTTCTCGGTCGTGGGCCCGAAAGATCCGTCGCCCGACGGAATCAACATTGAAGAAATTAACCAGTGGCATCAAAACAACACGATCGTCTATCATGGGGCCACTTCCGATGTGCAACCTTTTATTAAGAGCTGCCACGTGTACACGCTGCCTTCGTACCATGAAGGCATGCCACGTACCGTGTTGGAGTCGATGGCTATGGGGAGACCCATTCTGACAACGGATGTCGTCGGCTGCCGGGAAACAGTAGAACCCGGCGTCAACGGACAGCTGGTCCCCAAAGGGGATGCGGAAGCGTTGGCGTTGAAGATGATCTGGTTCATTGAAAACCGGGACCAGTGGCAGGCAATGGGCGACGCCAGCCGCAAAATCGCAGAAGAAAAATTCGATGTGCATAAGGTCAATCAGCAGATGCTGAAAATTTTGGGCATCGGTCAAATTACGCCAGTCGTCGATTAACGAAGGGGTCGTCAATTGTTTCTCAAACGAGTCTTCGACCTGGTTGCGTCGTTGTTTCTGCTGTCGCTGGTGTGGCCTGTGCTGCTGACCACCTTCGCTGTGGTGCGCTGGAAAATGGGCTCGCCAATCTTTTTTCGCCAACAGCGTCCGGGGCTCGATGGCGCACCTTTCGAAATGGTCAAACTGCGGACAATGCTTGATGCCTTCGACAAAGACGGTCAACCGCTACCCGACGATCAACGACTGACAAAGCTGGGGAAGATCCTCCGCAGCACTAGCTTGGATGAATTTCCCGCGCTGTGGAATGTGATCAAAGGGGAGATGAGTCTCGTTGGGCCGCGCCCGCTGCTGGTGGAGTACCTGCCGCTGTACAGCGCAACGCAAAACCGTCGCCATGAAGTTAAACCCGGCATCACAGGTTGGGCGCAGGTCAACGGACGCAATGCGGTCAGCTGGGAAGACAAATTTGAAATGGATGTC
>CALCJM010000125.1 GCA_937967505.1 uncultured Pirellulaceae bacterium
TCGCCGAATGTACGAAACAAAACGAAAGGCAACCGAGCACATGAAACAACAGTTGCGGATTAAATACGATGACTTCCTAGGAAAATGGAACTACGTCGCAACTCCACAAATCAGACACTAATTTTCCGACTGATCCTAAGCCAGTCAAGGAGGCGAGCAAGTGGGCTCACAAACTGACAAAAAGGGCGAGACGGGTCGCCAATAGATAGATTTACGATCTTCGTATTTGGCGCAGCCGGCGGTTCGTCTTCATCGCCCTCGAAGATGCGTCGCACCGCACGATGAATAATGTCAATCGGAAGGACATCAATCGGAATCATCTCTGGCCAAGGTTCCTGATACCAATCAACTGATTTCATGATTGGTCGAACATAAATTGGCCGGGACAATGGTGGTTCGTTATTCGACAAGTCCCCCCAAACCACCAAAGAACACATCGCAGTTCCGTGGTTTCGGTCTCTCACTTGGTAGTTCGGTGAAAAACCGTCGGGATCGTCTACGATTAGTCGGTCAGCAAGAAGTTCGTGGTTCTCGATCGGCAGTCCATCCAAGACTGCGATTACTGATTCACCAGTCGGAAACGGGGCAGATTGAGGCGCGGGCCGATCTTCAGCACTACCCTCGGCGGGATTTTTTCCCGTCGCCATTTGGCCAACCGGACGGAAGAACATGACTTCGTCACTTTTGACCAACTGAGTCGCTGGATCTTGTTTTATCTTCTCCAGTTCATTGCGTGGCAGCTCGGCAAGTAATCCGTGGTACGCAATCTCAGTGAGTTGGATTCGACGTAGTACCCTGCCACCTGCTGCTAAAACTAACTTTTCAATACGGTTTTCACTTGCAGTTCGAACACCGTCCGAATTGCGAAACCATAGATCAATCTCAACTCTAAGTAGTTGGTCTGGGAAGTGTTCGAGATCTTCTTCCCATGCTTCGATCAGACCAGTTTCAGCTAGTCGGTCCTCCACTCCCCAACGTCGAATTGTCTTGAGCATTTGAAATACGTCGCGAAACTTGGTGAGACCGCGTTCCCATTTCATTTTGGGATCTTTTTGGTAGCGACTCCATAGCGTTAACATTTGATCCAAGGCGGCTTGGTTGCTCATGACAAGGTAGAGTCGACCCCCGAGGGGTTTCTCCTTTTTCTTAGCATCATAAAAGTCTCGATCAGGAGCGATGCCTTCTAAATCTAGATCGCCAAGCCACTCTAAACCTTCAATCCGTCGTACTGCGGTTGAAAAGTCTTCTACGCGTCCAATCGTCTCAATGACAATGACCTGTTCGGGATCAATTCCTTCAGCGGATTGTTGGATTTCGACTGATCGTTCATTAAATGATCCTTGCAGAGTCTTTAAAACCGGCCCGACTCTTTCGCTCTGCCGGCCATGCGATGGTTGCACAATTTCAGAGAATCCGGGCCTTAGAGTGTCACGATCAGCGTTCTGTGGAGAAGGGAAGATGAGAAGAGGGCGTTCCGACATTATTTAGTTTCTCCATCATTGCAGCGTTTGCTGACCGAACGGGTCTTCCAAGACTTCAGGGTCGCGAAAACAACCTTTTTCATAACAGCACTTGGTTGACCCAATACGAACTGACGAAAGATAGAAGTAGCGAATTCTTCAATCTCGGAAAAATTGTTTCCAGCCAATCTTTTCGCAAGTGTCTCTGGCGTGTACCCAAGCGGCTCCTTGATTCGAAGTTGGAATTTTGCGAACCAGTCTGCGATCTGTTTTTGTGACGGCTGCGGCAGTTCGATTCGCACTTGAAACCTTCTCCAAGCCGCTCGGTCAAGAAGCTCTGGATGATTCGTTGCCCCAATCACCACAACATGAGAAGGTAAGTCGTCAATTTGGAGCAGTAAGGAAGAGACAACACGTTTGATTTCACCAGTATCATTCGTGTCGCCACGCTCTTTTCCCAAAGTCTCAAATTCGTCAAAAAACAGGACGCACTTCCTCGCCGACGCGAACTCAAGAAGCTTGCGCAGTCGAATGGCCGTTTCCCCGAGATAAGCACCGACGATACCGTCATAACGCACTTGTAGCATAGGAACCATTAGCGCTTCAGACAATGCTTCCGCTAAAGATGTTTTCCCATTCCCCGGTGGCCCAATAAACAACAGCCGGTTGCGCGGCTCCAAGCTGTATGATCGCAATAGGTCAACTCGATGATGTTCTTCAACTACTGTTCTAATGATCGAGATGACTTCGGACGGAAGTATTAAGTCGTCCAAGCGTTTTTCAGGAAGGATCTCTCGAAACAAATTGTTTGTTCGACCTTGAGTTACCAAAGATCCATTAGACATTCCATGTGCGGAGCCGTTTAGAGCATCTGGTGATAGTTCGAGAAACTGGTTTAGTCGCTCTGCCAGCGCAGCGTGTTTCTTGGCTCTTTCTTCCGCGATAAGAGCTTCAACTGCCTTGCGAAATCTTGTTCGATCGCCAGCCATGCCAAATTCGACAAGATTGGCTATCAGGTCTGCACGAGCCATTAGTTTATTCGGTGTTTTTGGGCTAAAGCCTTATCATACCATGAAGGCCAGATACAACACAAATGGACGGAATAGACTACTTCGGTCCGATACACCGAAGTGCTTGGGGGAAAACTTGGCACGGTTGGAACCGTTTTTTCACTATTTCACATTCTTCTCGGTGTTCGGTTGGGAAGACTGCCAATTGGTTATCACTATTTAGACGAATCTACTTTCGTTGAACAAACCCGGTTCATTGATAAAGCTGATGCATGGTTGGTGGTAGTTGTTGTTGTATTCCATCTGTGCACTAACCGTTCCTTGGCGTCCCGTCTCATCTGCGTTCGGCCATTTTTTGCGCGAACCAGCCATAGCGTACCTGAGTCCGTCCGTTCTGGATGGGAAACGTGAAAATCTACATTGGCGGACAGGACGAGCGGGAGATGGTGCGGACAGTATTCAATGCGTACCGGGATTCCATGTCGGGGCTGGCCCGTGAGGTGTGGGTGCTGTGTGCGGCGCTGTTTATCAATCGCTGCGGTAGCATGGTACTGACGTTTCTGACACTTTATTTGACCAACAAACTGGGGTTCTCCGTCGCCACCGCTGGGTTGATCTTCAGTGTCTACGGCATGGGAGCGATCTGCGGAGCCTACGTGAGCGGTCGCCTGGTTGATGCCGTGGGGGCTGTGCGGATTCAAATCGTCTGCCTGTTCATTGCCGCGCCGCTTTATCTGCTGATTCCCATGTTTGAATCATTCACCGGCATCGCTGCGGTTGTCTTTACGCTCAGTTTTTTCAACGAGGCCGTGCGGCCGGCCAGCGCGACCGCGGTGTCACGATTGGCCTCAGAGAAAAACACAACGCGCGCTTTCGGATTACAACGTCTTGCCGTCAATCTGGGATTCTCGTTCGGACCTGCCATCGGCGGTGTATTGGCCGAGATCGATTACTGGTGGTTGTTCGTGGCTGACGGAGTGACCACCGCGTTGGGGGCGGCGCTGTTGCTGAGCTACTTCGGATTCAAACGGCATGCGCATGTCGAACCGGCAGTGGAAAACGAGGATTGTCTGTGTCCCGATACGATCGAACAGGCGCGTCAACAGTCGCCACTAAAGGATCGGACATTTCTCTGCTTCCTTGGCCTGATTCTGCTGAGCGCGATTGTGTTCTTTCAATTTCATGCCACCTATCCCAAGTACCTCGAAGAGCGCTATTTGTTGACGCCACGCTGGATCGGTGCGATCTTCGCCGTCAACACGGTGATCATTGTGTTGCTGGAAATGTTGTTGCTCAGATGGGTGGGTAACCGGTCAGCGCTGAAAACGATCGGCTGGGGCTGCTTGCTCAGCTGCCTTGGCTTTGGCCTGTTGCCTGCCGGGGTTTTATTGGGCGGAATGTTTGGCAATTCGTTTGGTTTTTTGGTTGTGACGATGATCGTGCTGACTTTTGGCGAGATGCTGTCGATGCCCATCAGCAGTGGTTTCGTTGCCACGCGCAGTCGTAGTCGCAGTAGCCGCGGCAAAAACCGGGGGATGTATATGAGCTGGTACACGATGACGTATTCTCTGGCGGCGATCCTTGCCCCGGCGATTGGTGGGACGATCTACCAGTTCAACAAGGAATCGGTGTGGTACCTGTCCACCGTGGTTGGAGTGCTGCTGCTGGCGGGGTTCTATCGACTCAATACGCATGCGATGGAGGGGAAACGGACGTTGGACAGGAACCGCCCCGCAGTTGCCAATTAAACGATCGGCCTAGGCTCCGGCTGCTGTTCCTACAGCCAGTCCCAACCCATGCTGGCCGCGTGGGGTTTGGTTTCACCAACACGTTCGGATACCCCGGATTGCGGAGCCAGTCGAGAAACAAGCCCCCGGGCCGCTTCGAGTGCACCTTCGATCAGGCCACCGTTGACGTATGATGTCTCCGATGAAATGAAGTACAGTTTATCCTGCCATTGTGGCCCGAAGTCGAGCGTCAAGCCGTATTGAGGATGCCGCGTCTGAGGCACGCGATCGGATGGGTTGGCCGTGAATGGTTCCTGACTCCAGTCCTGATAGTGAACACCGACGGGATCGCTGGCTGCTGCACCGAACAATTGGATCAATTGTTGTTTGGCCAGTGCGATCATTTTGTCGGGGCCAAGCTTTGCGCGTTCCGCCGGAGCAATGCCAACAAACCCAAACAGGCTAAAGCAGTTTCCCGAATCAGGGGATGCATCGTGGATTTCGGTCAATGGTCCCTGATGACTGATCGCAGTGCCACAAAGTCCTGCCTCCCGCCAGAACGGTGTTTCATAGACGGCAAAGAACTTGGCGTGACCGGCCATCCAGGTGGGTGTCTGTTGCAACTGTTTAATGGCCGCTTCGGGTAACGGCGGCGCGATGTCAACCTCTGCCGCCAAACGTGGTGGCGTCGCCAGCACTACCCGGGACGCATGATAGACCGCAGAACCGGCTGGGGTGTTGCACACGATTTCTATTCCTGTAGTGTTTTGACCGGCTGGATTGTCTGGATGGGCTGAATCAACCAGACGGACCGAACGTACGGCATGTTGCAGCTTTAGCGTATCCGGAACAATTTGCGCCGTGATCCGGTCTGTTAAATGTCCGATGCCGCCGGAAATTCGCAACGCCCCGGTCATCGGAGAAGGCTGTGCCAGCTGTTGCACTTCGCCATCGGGGGCCTGAAACAGGATTTGGCCGTTGCTGAATTGTTCGTGAAAGGGAATGTCGAATTTCTCCAATAAGCGCGCGATCAACGGCTGGCCCGGCCAGAACCACGAAGGGCCCATGTCACATTGGGCGTTCATTCCGCCAGCGGATGTGCCTTGATTGTCGCGTGTCAGTATCCGGCCGCCGGTACGATTCCGGGCTTCCAACAGGATGGCGTCCACGCCAGCGCTCTGCAATTGCCAGGTTGCGGCCAGACCACTGATGCCGCCGCCGACAATCACAACGGTGGCGCGACTGACAGGATTGGTGAAACTGGATACCGATGGCGGCTCGTTTGGGGATTGATTCATACCCGTTAGTGTAACGGCTGGTGACGGTTTGGCGGAGAGCACCCCGCCAAGTCGATGGGTGCGGTGCGGCTGATCGTTGTGTCCGGACGTGGGCATCTAGCCTGCGGAATGATCCACTTGCGCAAAATCGGGAAAGAAAATTCGCATTTTCCACTAACTATTTTCGGCGGATGGGCTTCTCTTGGTTTTGGAAAAAACGAGCCCTCGAAAGATGATCCACGTCAGTAAGGCCAGAATTACGAAAGTAAAAAATCCCAAAATATTGGCGACGGCGAAGACGACCAGATTCTCGAAGGTGCGCTGAAACCGGACCAGTGATTGCGACCAGGCATCAGCGGTGCGGCTGGTAAAGGTTTGTGCCGTTTCAGGAACGTAATTTCGTTGCTCCCGAACGCGCAGTTGCACGGTCGCCAGAGCAGTGCGGTCCTGCAGAAATCGCAGGCGTCCTTCGATTCGTTCGATCTCTTCGCGCACGCGGCCCAGTTCACGTTCGACTTCGATCACGTGTTGTATTTTGTGGTCGGATTTGTCCAGCAGTTTGACGATTCGGGCCTCCAGTTTTTTCTTGTTGTTGATCCGGGCCTCGGCATCAAAAAACTCTTCAGAAACGTCCTCGGCATTCTGTGACAGCGATGCGACCTGTCCGATTTCGCCTGACGCGTCAAGAAAATTCTGGTATTGGCTGGTGGGAACGCGTACCGTCCAAGATCCACTGCGACTGCGTCCCTGCATGGATCCCACGTCAGACGATGAGACAAATCCGCCGTGACGGCGGATCAACGACTGCACGGCATCCGGCACGCCAGCAAAATCTTCCACAATCACATGCAGATTGGCGGAGTAAATAATCCTGCGATTGTCTGTCGCTCCGGCCGGTGGGGACTCACCTGCGATTTCACTCCCGGCTGACTTTTTTTGTGCTGGTGCGAATGCGATTCGTTTCGAGGACTTTATCATCGTCGCATCAGCGCCCACGTAGTCTGAATGACCGGAATAACTGCTGTTGGTACGGTGCGGCCCCTCACCGTTGCTACAGCCAAAAACAAAGGCCAAAGCACAGCAGAACAGGGGTAGTAACCGTTCAGTTTTCTTTATTCCTGGTGGACGAAAAAGTGTTGGCCAAAATATTTGCCAAGCCCGAAACAGTGACAATCGATGCATGTGCATATAAGGCTCCTCAATGAGATTTTGTTCGTGTAACAAATCAGCAACGGATCAAGCTGATTGTTATTACGGACAAAATTCATTTTCGGACCAGAAAATATTTATCAACTTCTTTTCCGGTTCGGTGCCTCCCTTACCAGCCTGATCGGCTGAATCCGCCGCGTCCAGAGGAGGATCGACTGGATGACGATCGTCTTGATGAGGACGAGGATCTGCTGGAACCTCCACCGGATCCAAAGTCGGGGAAACCGCTGGGGATCATGATCGATCCGCCGTCGATCGACCGGTTTTGCCTGCGCCGACGCAGTTCGCGCTCGCGCCGTTCGGCCGCCTGACGCCGACGAACTTCGTTTTCGGCGATCGCAATCGCGTTGGCAATTAGGCTGATCGATTGCTGCGCGATGTTTGACGCGCCTTGATAGTCGCCGCGCGAAAGCGCTTCACGTGCCTGATCCAGCGTGCGGCGGACGCGGCGGGGATTGGCGCGAATTCCATAACTGCCTGACCAACCCATCGCCGAACGATATTCGGCGGCGGCCCGTTCAATAGCCGCAGCGGCCGATTGTGCCCTGTCTAGTTCCTGTTGCAAACTGGCCAGTGACCGGGTGGCCTCCGCCACTGCCTGGTCCGCCTCTTGGTCAATCTCATGCCAGTTCTCGTGCGGTGACTTGAGCCGCGCAGACAGCGCGTTGGCGACCTGGTCGGCCTGTTCCAGTTGATTTAACCCCTGTTCCACTCGGCGACTGTCCGGGATCTGATCGGTTTGCGATTGCCGTACTGTACGTTGGGCGGCGGTCAACAGCTGCCGCAGCGACCCGATCGATCGACGCGCTTCATCGTACATGGCCTGATCGGTTTCCAGCAAATCCCGAAACTGATCAAACTGCCCGTCGATGTCGGTAATGGACCGGGCCTCGGCCTCCGGATCGCGCCGACCGGTCGCTGATTCGATCGATCGGCTGACATCACCAAATTGCACGTGCAACGCGCGGGCGGTTTGCTGCGTGCTGCGCGTGACGTGATGCTGGTTAAGCGTTTCTTCCAAATCATTGAAACGCGATAGTAGTTTTTCCAGTCCCGCCGAATTGTCTGCAACCCTTTGGTCCAGTGATCCGGCGTGGTCAGTCAGCAGTTGCAGGTTTTGTCGGGCGTGCTGAAGCAGGCGCGTCGAGTGCTGGTAATTCTTATCGGCCTCCAGCAATCGACCCTGTTCGTAGAGTGCCAATGCGTCGTCATTGCACGTCGATGCCTGCTGATGTTGGCGAACGGCCATCCGATATAGTTCACCGGCGGGTATCGAAACGGGTTCATAGATCGTTGTGTCTTTCAACGCGGTGGCATCCGCATTATCGTTATCGGAATCGACCAGATCAGTCAGATCGGTTTTACCTTCGATACTGGCCCCTTCAATGATCAACGCGCTGTCGCTAAATCGACTTTCCATCGAAGACAACAATTCGCGCGAGGATTGAGATGACCGAACGAGCGTGTCGATTGCACCGGTCAAATTTTTTGCCGCGCGTGGCAGATCGTCAAGGATTTGTAGCGATTGGTCGGCAATTCGGTTGGTCGTGCTGACCCACTGTAACGCCTCGGCGATCGAAAGTTCGGCCGCTGGTGGATCGCCGCGATCCAGAGACGCCTGAGCGGCGGCGTTGTGTGTGGCGGCGCGTTGGATACACTCATCCACCTCACGGTTCTGTTCGGCCAATACCCGGCCGGGCGTTAACTGAAGACGATCGGCGATCTTTTCTTTGGCGACGGCCACGGCATCTTTGGCCGCCACGATTGCGTCAGTCACCTCGCCGACCGATTGATCATGCAGTTTGACGGCTTGTCCAACGGCGGCGGTAAATTTGTCGAAGGATACCCGCCACTGATCGATGCCTTCGGTGACGTTTGTGGCGAGTGCTTCGGTTGTCAGCGATTGCGCCCGATCGGCAAAGTCGTCCAGTGCCGCATCAATCCATTCAACCTGGCGGTTGCGCTGGTCCAGAGCCCCGGCATTGGTGCGGATTGAGGGCAGTGCTGACTGGCGTACATCGACCAGCGCGCGAGAAAGTTGGTCGGCATTGGCGGCTTTCCTTAGCCCGTGCGCTGCCGGTCCTTCGATTGCGGAGATCGGATCGCTTTTGCCCAGTTCCTCGGATGCATCCTGGTCGGCCTGAGCCGATTTGAGCAGGTTCTCGAACAGCTGGGGGACGCTCAGCAGACTGTCCTGTTCGGTGGCCTGGCGGGCCTGTTGTTCGTGTTGGTAAGCCTGATCGATCGCACGTTGCAGATCGGTGTTGGTGGATACGATTTCGGTCCAGCCATTTTCGACCCGATTGATTGTCCCACCAGCGCGCTGTGCACGTTTCCGGAAGATATTGAACAATTCGGCAAAGCTGAGCGCGATTGTTTTCGTGGTTTCGCCATCAGCCCCCACCGACTCCCGGGATTTAACGAGGCCATCACTTTCGTCGCGCACGATCGAGATGCCGTCGTTTTCCCCAAATTCGATCGGTTGATTCTCCAGCATTTCAAATCCCTCGTCGTAGCCGCGACTGCTGAACCGGTTGGTCATTCGCCGCCACCAGGATTGGGGTTCGATTTTTTCTTTGGCTCCGTCCATGACCTTTTCGACGCTGTTACTCATCACCAGAATGTCGTCGATATCATCGATCACATTTTCGGACAGCTGTCTGGTTTTACCTTTGTATCCTTTGCGTTGGATAGCCTTTCGGTCACCGACCACGATGTCGGCGCGTTTGAGCAAATCACCGATGCCTTCCATTTCCTTGTTAACCTCGTTCTGTCGCGTTTCCAAGCGTTCCATGGCGCGGGTTTTGGAGGGGCTGCGGCGGCGGTTGAGCCAGAACAGCAGTCCCGCCAGCAGGGTCGAGAGAAATCCGCCGACGGCCAGTGCAGTGCGGCGGATCAACGACTGGCGAGCGCGGAGGCGAACACGATTGGCGCGGGCGGTTGTCAGTGTGGCGGAGGCGTTTTGTAATTCGTGAGCGGCAGCGTTGAGGTGTTTTTGGAATTTGCTGTCGGCGTCGTCCCAGGCATCACGCGCGTTGATCAGCATCGTATCGACCTGAGACAGGGATGTGCCAATAGAGCCACGTAGCGCTCCTGCAGCCGAGGCCAGCTGAGTACGGCGTTGTTTCAGTTCCGCGTGCGAGGTTTCGAATCGCGCGTATTCGTTGTACAAATTGATCCAGTCATCTGATGCATCGCCGATTTTGGAAATGGTTTCTTTTAGACTACTGACGTTGGCGTCGGTTGCACTTAGCGATTCCGTCAGTTCTGACAGTTGAGTTTCAATTCCGTCTAGTTCCGGGGCGGTCAGATCAGCGGTGGCCTCCGGTTTGGCGTCTTTGACTTCTTTGGCATACGATTCGATCCGGGTCAGTTTGTCCTGAATTTGCCTGACCTGGGCGGTGATGTCGTTCAGGGCGCGTGTGCGTTGCTGCTGCCGCTGTTTGGCGATCTTCTGTTCTTGGGCGATGGCGTTGCGTAGGGGGGCGTTGATTGATTTGACCGTGTCCTTAACCGCGTCCATGATTCGGCCGCCCCCCCGCATAGCCCGGTAGGCGGGCCGGTCCAGTTTTCCAATCCAGCGATTTTGTCCAAGTGCGCGACGGGATTGTGCTTCGGAGGCGCGGTAGGAGAATTTGCGTTCGTTTAGAAACAGGATGAAGACGGCAGCGTCCTGTTCTCCGGTGACGGAGTTTGTCTGGCCGCGAAACGATCCTACCTCCAGTAGGTCGCTCATGGACAGTTCAACGGCATCCATCCCAATTTCGACTCGCCCATCCTCGTTGGTGTAACGCTGGTCGGACGAATCCTGCATCAGGATCACGGTCCAGTGCCCGCGTTTGTGCAGCCAGCTTTCGAGTTCCATCAATTGCCCACGCGCGAGGCCAACATCGCCTTTGACGTATAGGTGCTGGTCAGGATTCCAGCGACGGATGACTTCGGCGATATTTTGAAAATTGAAGTAATTCAGGCTGCCGCTGACGGCTTGGGAGCCTGTCCTTTCAAGGGTGACTCCCTGCGCGTTTGTTTTCCCGGCATCCATGGTGTAAGTGAGTGCGATACTTACTGCAGTAATCAGGAAACAAACGAATTTTCCCGGGTTGATTGTTGAACCAGTCAAGGCTGACCCCTCGAGGCTTTTTTTGTGGTGACGAACGCACACTCTGGTTGGGCAAGTGGCGGCGGCACTATCTTAACTGTTGTTGCGGTCAAAACAACGATTCCACCGGCTCAAAGTTGGCCGGAGTATAGATCTGAGGGATCTAAAGTAAATATAGATTTCTGCTGTTAAACCGTAGCCGTAGGGTGGGGCAAGCCAATTCAACGCGCAGCGTTATTGCGCCGCCCCCCTATTGCTTGGCGGGTCACCGAAGGTGGGTCAGGATTTCGCTGACGCGAAACCTGAACGACCCACCCTACGGAATATCCGCCCGATCATTGTGCTGCCCCCATCGTCTTACTCTCCCCATTCGAGAGTGGTGCGGGTGGGGATTGGGTCAGCCGTAGCCGTAGGGTGGGACAAGCCAATTCAACGCGCAGCGTTATTGCGCCGTCCCACCTATTGCTTGGCGGGTCACCGAAGGTGGGTCAGGATTCCGCTGTCGCGAAACCCGAACGACCCACCCTACGAAATATCCGCCCGATCATTGTGCTGCCTCCATTCTCT
>CALCJM010000126.1 GCA_937967505.1 uncultured Pirellulaceae bacterium
GTCCATTTACAAAAGACCTTGGACTAGAGGCGGTTGGCGTTAGCACGGATAAGCGCGGCTTTATTGAAACGAATCACTTTAAAACAAGTGTTTCAGGTATCTACGCCGTTGGC
Source organism: uncultured Pirellulaceae bacterium (assembly GCA_937967505.1). Lineage (GTDB taxonomy): Bacteria > Planctomycetota > Planctomycetia > Pirellulales > Pirellulaceae > Mariniblastus. The sequence continues at coordinate 114 of CALCJM010000126.1, forward strand.
GATTGTACCCATGGTCCTATGCTCGCGCATAAAGCTGAGGATGAAGGCGTGGCTATAGCTGAAATTATCGCGGGTAAGGCGGGTCATGTGAATTATGATGTTATTCCGGGCGTTGTATATACAGCACCAGAAATTGCCAGTGTGGGCAAGACAGAAGAAGAACTGAAAGAGGCTGGCACACCTTATAAAAAGGGTAAATTTGCCTTTGCTGCAAATTCAAGAGCGCGGGCTAATCATCAAACCGATGGTTTTGTGAAAATCCTCGCGCACGCAGAGACAGATGAAATCTTAGGCGCGCATATGATTGGCGCTCATGTAGGTGATTTAATTGCTGAAGTGGCTTTGGCGATGGAATTCAAAGCAGCATCAGAAGATATTGCGCGCACCTGTCATGCCCATCCGACGATTACAGAGGCCGTACGACAAGCTGCCATGGATGTTGAAGGCTGGACGATGCAATCCTAAGGGTTTTGTCGCTTTTAAAAGTCCAAACCTTCGGGCGTCTCCCATCCTCGGCGTGAACAGGCAGCAATAACCGTATTGCGAAGCAAGCAGGCAATAGTCATAGGGCCGACCCCACCTGGCACGGGGGTCACTGACCCAGCGACAGAACGCACGGATTTATAATCAGCATCGCCAACGAGTCTCGTTTCAAACGCTTTGGCGGTCGCGACACGGCCGCGCGGCGTTCGCAAAATCATCTCGCTACGCAGCAGAAATGGCTCGATCTCATCCGCTAGGGTATCGACTGAAGCATTCATCGTTGCGGCAATTGTTTCGATCCCCGTCGGTCCACCCATGCAGATCCGGATCAACGTGTCCAGGTACTTCCGGTCCAGCCGGTCCAGACCCCGATCATCAATTTCAGCCATCTTGAGTGCTTCTTGGGCAACCGTCAGGCTGATTTTTCCGTCGGCGCGGCTTTGCGCGTAATCGCGCACCCAGCGTAAGCGATTGTTGGCGATCCGCGGCGTGCTGCGCGAACGGGAGGCAATCTCCAATGCTGCTTCTTCGGTGATTTCCACTTTCAGTTTGACGGCATTGCGTTTGACCAGTTCTCCCAACTGCGCCAACGTGTAAAAATCCAGATGTTCGCGAATCTGGAAACGGTCCCGTAACGGTTGCGTCAGCATGCCGGCACGCGTGGTGGCACCGATCAGCGTAAACGGGCGCAGTTTGAAATTATGCGTGCGCGCGTTAATCCCGTCGCCCAGAATCAGGTCAATTCGGAAATCCTCCATTGCCGTATACAGGTATTCTTCGACCGCTTTGGGGACGCGATGAATTTCGTCAATAAACAACACCTGCTTGGGCCGTAGGTTCGTCAGACTGGGCACCAAATCTTTGGGCGCTCGCAAGCTGGGCCCTGACAGCAGATCAACCGGAACTTCCAGTTCGTTGGGAATGCAGGTGGCGAACGTGGTCTTCCCCAGTCCGGGCGGTCCATCGAACAGGATGTGCCCCAGCACTTCCTCGCGCTGTTTGGCGGCGTCAATGGCGATTTGAAGACGCGCGATAATTTCCTTCTGCCCGATCATTTCGGACATCTTAAGCGGCCTTAAGTGCGGATCATCGTCCTCGGGGGCGGGTTTATTGGAGAGGATGGTTTCGCGGGTCATGGTCGGCGGTCGATGCATGGGAACAGGGGCGTCAAGCCACGGATTATAGCAGAGTTTCACCATTGACCCAATTGCGGCTTTCCGCTGCCCGGTCGACGATCGAGGCTACGATCCACCGGTTTTGGCTTTCCTGTTCGCCCGTTTTTTTGCCTTGGTCTCAAACCACTCGCGCACCATTTCAACGCTTTTGATTTGCGTCTGGGACCTGCCGGCAAAACAGGCCTTTACCAAATTGGCATCGGCTAGGCTGTCGATCGAAAATGCGATCCCGTGACACTGCATACAAACGCTGCGAATCATCTTTTCATTGGGGCGCAGATTGTCGTTTTGGTTGTGCTGAACAACGACCTTTCCACTTTCATTTTCACATCGAGGCAGATGGCATGTGGCGCAGGCGACACCTGTTCCGGGGGCACCCTGCCCTGCCCCAGCACGTGTCCACAGTTCGGCATGGGACGAATGCTTCCATGCCAGTGTGTGGGCGTCGTTATGACAGGTCATGCATGCCTCGGCCGCCGCGTACTGCGTATCGAAACGATGCCCGCCGTGACAGGACGAACAATCCAGTTGTTCGTGAGCACGCGCCGGCTTCATTGGCAACCGCGCCTCCGCCGGTGTCATTGGGGGCAGATCTCGGGCAACGCGCATCCCGTGATGGCCTTGCAACCATCCCGCAACCTCACCTGCATGGCACTTGGCACAGGTGTGGTGAGAAACCGCGTCCTGCCAGCCCGATTGTTTATCCGCGACATGGCACGCCTGACAGTTCACGCCCGCCCTAGCGTGCAGCGTCTGGGCCCAGTCATGCAACAGCCGGCCCTCGGCACGATGCGGTTCGGGAGCGTCTTGATCTGCCGCCGAAAGTGCGACATCGGGGCTGAGTGTCGCACGGTCGGGTTCCCTGACATGAGGATTGTCGACGACATCCATTTCGCCGACGTGTTTTTGCAAAAAGTTTTCGTACAGCGCGCGATTGTCGTGGTAGTTGTGACAACCGGCGGTCGCACAACTGTTGAAGGCGAAATCGGCGTGACTGGGGCGCTCGGTCATCACGCCCTGATGGCAGTGGTAGCAATAATCTGTCGGCAGGCTCAGGCCCATCGGATGAGTATGTTCGGGAACGTGTTCGCGATGGCAGGTGATGCATTTTTGGGCGTCGAGGACTTTCAGCCGGGCGGCGTTTCCGGGGTCGTCGAATTTTTTTGCCGGGTGAGTATCGCGCGCCAGTTTCAGTTCTTCCTGGTGACAGGAAAGACACGCGTCCTGTTTGACGCCCATGTTGGCCGTATGGCACGCGTTGCAGGCCAGTTCAATCTGGTAGTGACCATGGGAGGTTTGACCCGGCAGGAGCAATGCCTTGGTGGTGCCTAACAGGGTGGAAGACAAATTGGAATAATTGGCGGTGGCACTCCAGAAAAACAATCCGACAACTACCACTGTCATTACCAGCCAACAAAGCAGTTGAACGGTAAAAGGAGTGATGAACGAAATTCGTGGTTTGGTTTGGTCGGTCGTGGATCGCAATGCAACTTTCTTTCCTTAATAGAAATAGACACAAAAAATATGGATCGCCAGCAGCGCTGGCAGTGGCCACAGCAGCCACAAATGCAGGTTGGTGATGCGCGGTCGCCATTTCCGCACTTGCATCGCCGCGTCGCCAACAAGTTTTGATTCCATCGACGCCACGGCACCGACGGCTACCCCGGTGATGTTGATGGCCAGAAAAACGGCAGACAGCATGAAATTCAGATTTGCGCCCATCCGCATACCGGTGTGGATGATCAATCCGGTCAATGTCAGGCTTCCCACGAGCGCGTGGGCAGTTCTCCAAAATCCATAGTTGCCGTACGAAAACCATTTGACGCGTTTCCTCAATGGCAGCAGCAGGCCCAGCGTCGTGACCGCAACCAGCGTGTATCCGGTGACCTGTTTCCAGAATGAATCGCGCCAGATAGATTCGACTTGGTAGAAAACATCGTTCACCGAATCGGCAAACGGCAGCCTGCCAACAAAAAAACAAAAGCCCAACAAAATTGCTCCCAACATTGATGCGATCAGCAGCCCCGGCTTGTTTTTGGAGAGTGCGTCGGCCGGTGCACTGACAAGATCGGCCAACAGGGGAACACAGGAGCCGCAAACGGTTGACGCGCCCGTACGACAGGCTAACGCTTCGACCGTACTGCAACCTGATTTCTGCGCCTCGATCAGTTTGCCGCGACTGATTTTCAGGCAACTACAGACCGTTGCACTGTCGGGCCAGCTGGCGACACTTTGCGTGGGCGGTGTCTTCCAAAGCTGCCCCGTTAGTTCGAATCTCGAACGGTTCCACGGCCAGATGCGGCGTCCGGCGGCGATTGCCTGCTGCACGCGATCCACTTCTGCCCACGGTCCAACTGCCAGCGCCCCGACGACTCGCCGTTTGTGCAGAATCAGTTTCCGGTAGCCGTCTTCGCCGTTTTCCCCGATCGTTGATTCGATGGTTGTGGAATGCGGCACCGCACCCAGAGGTACACCCAGCGTGACGACATCCACGCCCAGCAATTTAAGTCGCGCTGACTGGTCACCGCCGGTGAAATGGGCATTGCCGCCGGTGAGGCTGTCGGCCAGTACATCGGCCATTTGATAACCCGGCCCAACCAGACCGTAAATGACTTCGTCGTGCGACGCACATTCACCGATCGCGTAAATGTCCGGGTCGGAGGTACGCAGTTGATCGTCAACGGCGATGCCACCGCGTTTGCCCAATTCCAGGCCGCAGGTTGCTGCCAGTTCCTGCTGTGGGCGGATTCCGGCCGAAATCACGACCATTCCAATGGCCAATTCTTCGCCGGTATCAAACTGAAGGATTTTTTGTTTGCCGGTAGCGGCAAAGCGCGTGGTGCGTTTGAGCGTATGGATTTCAATCCCGAGCGCTTCGACTTTTCGTTGCAGTAGCGCCGCTGCGCCGGAGTCCAGTTGACGCGGCAGCAATGTGGGAGCAACTTCGACGACGTGGGTCCGCAGGTTCAGATTGATCAGCGCCTGTGCTGCTTCAAGTCCCAGCAGACCACCTCCGACCACGGCAGCGGAGTCTACCTGTTGGCTGTATTGGGCGATTTTTTCCAGATCTTCAATTGTGCGATAGACAAAGACGCCTTCCAGGCCGGTTCCTTTTACCGGAGGTACAAACGGTCGCGAACCCGTCGCCAGCACCAGTTTGTCCCACCGGCAGGATTCGCCTGACGCGGTGATGACCCGTTTTTCCTGCCGATTGATTTTTACGATCCGTTGACCGGTAATCAGCTGAATTCCCGCACCCTCATACCAATCTCTTGGACTCAGCTGTAGATCGTCGGAGTTCTTTCCGGAGAAGAATTTGCTCAGGTTGACCCGGTCGTACGCCGGCCGCGCCTCGTCTCCAAAAACGATAATGCGAAAGGATCGTCCCTGATCCATTTCCGCGAGTTTTTTACACAGCGCGTGGCCCACCATTCCGTTGCCGACGATGACGATGGTTTGCATCGGTTGGGACAGCTCGCGCGGGTTCTCCGCAGAATTCAGGTGGGCGTTCATGGCTGTCTCAGGCCTCCGCAGCGGCTGACTTCATGATTCCGGCCAGAGAAGTGTAGACAACGGTCCACGCCTCTTTGGCATCGGCAGTAAACTTTTCACCCAAGCCCTGCTCCAGCGTCCACAGGAGTGCCGCTCCGACGGTTTCATAGTGGCTGTCGGCAACGCCGTAGCCAACGTGACGTTTTCCAAGTGCTGCGACGGCGGGGGTGAGTTCGCCAACATTGTCCAGACCCGCCACGGCGACGTCCAGTATCTGCATCAGCTTGCGGCCCTGCTCTTTCATGTCGCCCTTGAACATGCCGCGCACGTCCGGATCAAGTTCAAACAGTTTTCCGTAAAACAGTTCGGCCGCTTTTTCTGAAATGGGCGCGACATCGCTCCAGGTGGACTGGACGATTTCTTTTTGTTCGGGTGTCATATGGGTTGGGGCCTGTTGGGGAGGTGCGAGAGATTCATTTGAGCGTTTGATGTTTCCATCAGTCCAGCGGGATACGCACGACCACGCCGCCCATCACATCTCCTTGCTTGAATTCGGGATAGTCATCTCCCCGGTTCCCATGGTCGTTGTGGCATTCCCAACAAGCTTTGGCGACCGCTTTGTCGGCGTAGATCGCGGTGTAAAACGTTTTTCCGTTGATCTTCTCTTCGCCGTAGAAGTTTTCGCCAGGATGATCGGCCACGTAGTCTAGGCCTTCAATCTCAACCGGTGTGGACGCTTTGTTCTGCGAGTTGAGAGGCCATTTGGATTTCAGGCCGTAGCTAAAACCGGCCTTGGCATTTTCGCTGACCAGTTCCGCGCCCATGCGGAACATCTGTGCCGGCAGCGGGATTGTGTGCGCTTCGTCCTCCCAATATTCGCTCGGTTTGACCGAGGCTTTCTGCGATTTTAACCGGGTGACAACCTGCTTCGCATAGACGGTGCGGTCAGCCATCATGACGGCATGGACCCCGTCCGCAAATTTCTGCGGGCTGATTCCCGAAGGTGCGGGGGCGGCAGAGACAGAAGTCTGTTCGCCGTTGGCCCCTCCGCAACCCGTGACATAAATGGAAGTGGAAAAGAGTGTGAGAAGTGCCCCGAGGGCCAGCAATGGTTTCTTTTTCATAGTTCTCTTCGTGTGCGATTGAGCGAAAGTCAAGTTTCGTTTGTGGTCAATCGTTCGAAGGAATTGTTCGCAACCAGCGTGCCGTTGCGATTTTATTAAGGAAAAAGTTTAGCTGGGGGGGCGTTTTCCCTTACGCAGGATTTAACGGAATTGGGGCCGTGAAGAATAATTGAAGAGCGCTGTGGGTGCATAACCCGTCAACAGCAGGTGCAACAAGAAACCGCATTTACTCATTCCCGAAGCACCGGGACAGGCTGTGCCGGGATAGCTGGGAGTGTTTGCGTAAGTTCAACGCCAGCGAAAAAAGTCACCGGTGGAGGGGAGTCCCGGATTATTGTCTGATCAGGCCGTCCCAATTGGGAGCGCGTTTTTCTAGGAATGCGGCGATGCCTTCTTTGGCGGCATCGGTTGTGCGGGCGGCAGCTGTGTTGGCCGCGCCAATGCTCAACTGGGTCAGCATGTTTTCGCCGATGGTTTCGTTGATCATTTGCTTGGTCAGTTGATGGGATTCCCTTGCCCCTTTGGAGCACTCCACCGCCAACTCCTGGCATCTGGCCCAAACGAAATCCGCCGGAACGGTTTCGTGAAACAGATTCATTCCGCAGGCCGATTCTGCATTGACGGACCTGCCGGACAACAGCAGTCCGGCAGCAACCCCGGTACCCACGCGAAACGCCAACAGCGGTGTCGTCATTCCGGCGCTCAGTCCCAGCCGTGATTCGGGGAACCCGATGGCGGCCGACTGGCTGGCGACGATGATGTCGGTGGCCAGCGCGATCGTTAGCCCCGCACCCATAACCGGTCCATTGATGGCCGAGATTACCGGTTTGGGGAACCGCAGGATAGTTTCAATCAGGGATTTTAGCTGTTGAGTATCGTTGTGCCACGTTTGGAAAAAATCTGAAGTTGTCGCCGTGTGGTGGATTTCGGCGATGTCCGATCCGGCAGAAAAAATATCACCGCTGCCGGTAAGAATCACGGCTTTGACCGTGCGTTCCTGCAATAGGTCGTCGAAGGCCTGCTGCAGTTCCACGATCATGTCGCGGTTGATTGCATTTTTTTTCTCGGGGCGGTTAAGAATGATCGTGCCACTGGGCGCGTCTGTGCGGGTTTGGATCAAATCACTCATGGGAGTGTGACTCCATGGATTGCGTAGTACGGAGTTTCGTTCTGACTACTGAAGACGGAAGCACGAAGTACAATTCCGTGCTACATTGATCAGGCTGCTGGTTTACGATCCGTCGTACTTGCGGACAATGACCGAGGCATTGTGGCCGCCAAATCCGAAACTGTTGCTCATCGCGTATGTCAAATCTCGCTCTTTGGCCTGGTTGGGAGTGTAGTCCAAATCGCAATCGGGGTCGGGCGTGTCCAAGTTAATGGTGGGTGGTACGACGCCGCTGCGAAGTGCTTTGATCGCCAGAATCAATTCAATTCCGCCGCTGGCGCCCAGCGAGTGCCCCAGTTGACTCTTGGTGCTGCTGATACTGACCTGATAGGCGTGATCGCCGAAGACGTTCTTGATCGCGCGTGTTTCAGCTTTGTCACCCAGCGGAGTGCTGGTGCCATGAGCGTTGATGTACTGAATTTGATCGGCATTTAACTGTGCGTCATCTAAGGCGGCCTGCATGGCTTGAGCGGCACCGACGCCCTGTTCGTCAGGCGAGGTAATGTGTCCTGCGTCGCAGGAAGTCCCAAACCCGACCACTTCGGCAAAGATCTCTGCACCGCGTGCTTTGGCGCGTTGGAGTTCCTCAAAGATCAGGATACCGGCCCCTTCGGCGAAGACAAACCCGTCGCGATCCAAGTCGAACGGACGGCTGGCTTTGGTGGGATCGTCGGTGTAGTTGGAGAGCGCTCGCATGTTGGCAAACGCGCTGACGCCCATGCGTGTCATGGCGGCTTCGGTTCCTCCGGTGACCATCAGGTCACTGGTGCCGTTCTGGATATGGACCAGCGAATTCCCCATCGCGTTGGCGGCACTGGCACAGGCCGTTGCCACGCTGTAGTTGGGACCGCGCAGTCCGTAGCGAATCGCAATGTTGCCACCGCCCGCATTGAGCATCAATTTGGGAATCGTCAATGGAGAAACACGCCCCGGCCCTTTGAGCACCAGGCGTTCCATTTGTTCGGAGATCGTGGCCATGCCGCCGATACCCGATCCGAGGACCGATCCAAACCGTGTCAGGTCAGGTTCGGATGCCAGATCTAGGCCGGATGACTTCATCGCGTCTTCCGCACCGGCGATGGCGAATTGAGAAAACCGGTCAAGCTTTTTTTCCTCTTTGGAGCCAACTAGGTCGCGGCAACTCCAGTCATAGATATCGCCACCGATGGTGACTTTAATATCGGAGACATCACAGAGTTTGATCGGGTGGATTCCGCTTTCCCCGTTAGCGACGCGATTCCAGCAATCACCAACTTCGCAGCTTAGCGAGGTCAAGATTCCCCATCCGGTAACGACGACCCTACGCTTCATGTTATTTCACTCGTTGACCTTGATGTATCAAACAAAATTGACCACCGTTACACAAAACGCAACGGCGGTCAAAAGAATCTTTTCGGCGGTATTCCCGACGTATGTTATGCAGAGGCAGATGAGCTTTCGATGTGCTCGATCGCTTCACCGACAGTCTGGATTTTTTCGGCAGCATCATCTGCGATGTTGATGTCGAATTCTTCTTCCAGTTCCATCACCAGTTCGACTGTGTCCAGCGAATCGGCTCCAAGGTCATTTACGAAGTTTGACTCACGTTTAATCTTGTCTTTATCAACGCCAAGTTGCTCGGCAACGATATCAACAACTCTTTCTTCGACCGACGCCATGAATCGGCCTCCTTCTCAAAAAATGCTCGGGTGATTATTTGTTTTATTGGTTGATTGGTTACCGGCAGACGCCCTCAAAAGGCACAAAACTGGTGACTCAATAAGCCGCTAAGGATAGAGGATTCCAGTAAATTGGGTCAATAGTCAAACGACTTTATGGGCTTTTTTACGGCAGATAATCGGGCCTTTTTTTTATTTCCTGCCGGTCGGTGAAACTGGCCGGGGACTTAAACGGCCCGGAAATCCCCAAAAAGATCGCCCTGTAGGCCGATTTGCGATGGCCGTTGTGTTTTTACCTCGCTGAAGCATGCCTTTACGGGCTTGGGGGGCCTGTGAGTTTGTGCGGTATTTCCCGGAGGGAAATACGACCTTTCATCATTCTTGCGTTGTCTGAAAATAATTGGAAACAAGACTAACAGGCCCGAAGAAAATCAGCGTTGGTGGGGCGGCGCGAGACTGTCGTTTGACCGCACCCTACACTTATTTACTTACGCGGTCATGCCGCCGTCCACGGTCAGCACCTGGCCGGTAACGTAGCTGGCCGCAGGGCTGGCCAGGAACAGCACGCATGCCGATACGTCGTCGGGATGACCAATTCGGTTGGCAGGAATCTGCTTCTTCACTTCGCCCAGAATCTTGTCGCCCAGCTTGACCGTCATCTCGCTCTCAATAAATCCCGGAGCAATCGCGTTGACCGTCACCTTTCGTTTGCCCAGTTCACGTGACAGCGACCGGGTCATGCCGATTACACCCGCTTTGGAGGCCGAGTAGTTCGTCTGGCCCGCATTGCCCTTGATACCGCTGACCGATGAGATATTGATGATCCGCCCACTACGTTGACGCATCATTTTCGCTGACGCGGCGCGGGTGAACAAAAACGTGCCGCGCAAGTTGACGTTGATCACATCATCCCACTGCTCGTCGGTCATCACAGGCATCAGCGTGTCGCGCGTGATGCCTGCGTTGTTGACGACAATGTCAACACTGCCCCATTCAGCGGCAACCTTTTCGATGATCTGTTCCACCGTTTCGGTCTTGCTGACGTCGCCCGCCATCACTTCACCCTCGCCGCCGGCCGCCTTGATCATCTCAACGGTCTCCGCCAATTTCTCAGCGTTGCGAGCCACGCAAGCGACTTTGGCACCACTGGCGGCGAGCGCGATGGCGATGTGCCGCCCCAACCCTTGTGAGGCTCCGGTGACAATGGCGTTTTGGCCCGATAGATCGACTTTTAAAGATTCGAGACTCATGATTTTTCCATGTGAAATTAATGATTGGTAGCCGCTTCTCTCCGAGAAGCGTCGTCAGGCTCGAAGAGACTGACCAATGGATCGTTGATGGCAATGCTGAGATGTTACCCTTGCAAAGAGTGACCCGCCAATGCTAACCGACAGGTTCGCAGGGGATCTTCCGCTTGATACGTTTAAGCAGTGATGTCAGCACGCGACCGACACCGACCTCGTAGAACTGGTCAAATCCCTCCTCCAACATCAGGTCCATGGTGCGGTTCCACTGAACCGGCTGGCACACCTGCTGCGGTAACAGTTTGACGAAGTCGGCGGGGTCCTGATGGGCTTGAGCATCGACATTTGAGTAAACCGGAATCGATGTCTTTTGAAAATCAATCTTGGCGAGTTTGGATTCCAGTTTTCCAACGGCCGACTCCATCAAGGGCGTGTGGAACGCACCGGCAACGGTCAACGAAACGGTTTTCATCGCTCCTGCCGCCATGGCAATTTCGTCAACGCGCTGGCAGGATTGCGTGTGACCGGAGACCACAATGTTGCCGGGGCACAGAAAGTTTGCCAGTTGCAGGACCTCGCCATCAACACGCGCTTGGTCACAAACCGCAGTGACCTGTGATTCATCCATTCCCAATACGCTGACCATGCCGCTGGAGGTCGCGTCGGCGGCTTCCTGCATCGCCTCGCCACGTCGTTTCACCAACCGCAGCCCCTCTTCGAAATCGCAGGCTCCGGCAAATGCCATCGCCGTGTATTCGCCAAGGCTCAGCCCCGCAGTGCCTTCACAGCGTTCGATCAGATCGGGACGTTCGAATTTAAGTTTTTCGATCGCGGCCATGCTGGAGACGTACAGAGCCGGTTGGCCGACGACGGTCGAATGCAATTTTTCATCCGGGCCATTGAAGCAGATGTCCGCCAGATCGTAACCAAGAATATCGGCGGCAGAGTCAAACAGGGCCTTGGCAGCGGGAAGCTCCTGACAAATCTCTTTAGCCATGCCCACTTTTTGGGCTCCCTGACCGGGAAAGAGGAAGGCGATTTTGCTCACAACGGTTTCCTGAATGGCGGAATCTGTGGGGATCGAGGGGCTCAAGCAGGATGCTCCGCCGCACTCACAGTGATCCACTGCTGAAGAACAGTGGAGTAAAACTGCCTATCTTATGGCTGGAGGAGGGCCTGTCAACGCGAACCGACCGCCTCCGAAACACTATTTTGCACCGGTTTTGATCCGCTCGATCGAGGCAGACGTCTTCTGCTGAAAGTAGCTCAGCCATGTGACGACGGAGATCAAGCCACTGATGAAAGCTGCGGCCTGTAATTGGGGCACTCCCATCGTGACCCAGCAGATACAAAACAGAATCGTCATTACCACAAGCACGATGGCGATGGATCGGGTCGTCAATGGGTCGAGGTTTTCATGAGATTGGCGCGACATAGCGTGTTCCGATAAACAAAGATGTAACAGTCAGGTCAGATAACCATTCTAACTTAAATTACTTCCCCGTCACTATCGGATTCACCAGAGGAGAATTTTACGTTCGCATAAACGGCTGCTAGGGGCACCGCGGCGGGTAAAAACGGCAGCTCGATCACCGCATAGGTTCTACCCGCAATGAACTCGTGCTTCCTGTTGGGGATTTTCTCGCCGTCGAGATATTCCTGTTCAGTGATTGGCCAAGAGTTTTCGTCGTTGGCAGCATTCATCGGAGTTCTCTGACTTAAAGTTTCCACGAGGCCCTGTTTTCGTTTCTGCGCGTTGACAAGCATAGCAGCAGCAGACTGCCGCATATCAAAAAACTGATGCCGGAGATGGCCAGTCCAATGTAAAAACCGACAGGCTGATAGGTTAGCTTGATTTGTACGGTCCCGCGCGGCAGTGCAACCTTACTGTGAATTGGGCTGGAAGTTTTTGAAACGCCCATCACCGTCGCCGTGAGCGCGGTCCCGTTGGTATCAAACGCACTGGCTTGCCAGCCAGGGACTGCCAACAGGCGCACGACCAGCACGCGCGTTTTCTCTGTGTCCGGTGGAACCGCGATCACCAACTGGTTGTTGCGCCATTGCACGCTTGCGAAACGAGTGCTGTCTTCTGGCGGCACCGGAGCGTTGGCCGATTTCGCTTGGTGCGTCTGGTCCGCAGGGCTGTCTTCCACCCACGCTAATGGTGCGGGCGTGGCATTCCAAACCAGAGCAGCTCCGGGCGGTTGGGGGACAATCAAGCCATCGGTGGCTGCCGAAGGTGCAGCCGAGGTGAGCTCTTCCTGATAGGCGGACGGCATGATCGAACAAAAACTGCCGTGGATCTGCACGTTGGCGATGTCCAGATGGGTTTTGGGGAACAGGGTCTCGCGCCGCCATTGCGCGATGCGGGAGATGCGGTCTGGCGATGACGTTTCCAACCACTGCGGATCAAAGTCGACTTGCGGGTTGGTGCGATTGATGGTCAGAATTTCGTTTGGATCAATGCCGGCAGCAGCACGGTCCTGTTTTAGTTTCCCTGCGATGGCCGATTCGCCGGCAACCACTGACGCAGGGACAGGGTGCAGCATCCAGCGGTTACTGATCGAAAGATCGACGGCGACCAAAACCATAATCAAAGCGCATGCGATTCGAAAGGTGCGTCGCGCCGAATGGCTCTGTATGGCCGCGCGGGTCACGACGGCAATACCGATCATCGCGCTGCAAAGAATCGTGGTTTTACAGAACGAAAGCAGAATCTCACGGCTGCAGGTGATCGCCTGGAAGGGGCCATAGAGCCCTGAGGATTGACATCGTGCGAGTTGCGTTTGTAGGCCCGGCCAAAACATGATCGACGCGCCGGCTATGCTCAACGCGGCAATGAATTTCCACCATCTGGCGGTTCTCACAATCGTGCGCGGGCGCAATTGCAGTCCGGCCAACACGCACAGTGCGAGCAGCGCGATCACGGCTAGTTTCGCCGGGTAACGAAATAGCGCGTATTTCGGCAGCAGGATGACCATCGTCCAATAAAGGCCAAAGCTACCTTGATGCAGTTGTGCCTCCGGATAAAACCCCAGTTCTTTGGCCAGCCAAACCGGCCCGTACCATCCGCAGGACGCCAGTGAAAACCAGACGGCGATCCACGTCAACCAAACCTTGGCCTCCCGGCCTTGCTGCCGCTTACCGTTGCGCCATTTCCAGAATCTCAAACCTGAAAACGCTAGGACAAAAGGAATGGTGCCGAAGTAAATCGAGGGCATCCAAACTCGCTCTGCACCAGGAAATGCCGCCGTCCAACGGGTGTTGACCGGGGCGTCTTTTCCAAATAGACCTGACCAGAGACACTCCAGCGCCGTCCATGGTTCCTGGCTGAACTGGTAGACATCAGTCAGCGGCGAACCGTCGGGAACCGAGGCAAGATTGCCCAGGTTTTCGATGGGGTGGTCGGAGAGGATTGCTTCCCGGAGGTTGACGGGCGTTGAATAGGTTGATGTCGCCATGCGGGCGCTGTGGCTGGCCCATTGGATCGTTGGAATCAATTGGGCGGCGGCCAGTCCAGAAGTGGCGATAACCAGCGCGATCAGTACTTTCAGGCGTTGATAGCGTGCTGTGGAGAACAGGATGGTCAGCAGCGCGATCAAGCCAATGTGGTAGACCATTTGCGGGTCGCCGCCAAGGATCATCATGCAGCAACAGAAGCCGCCCGCGATTGCCCAAGTATTCTCGCGCGATGGTAACAGGTGTGGCTGCAACGTGCGACGACTTTGGATAGGGCCGGCGACTGGAAGTGGGGAGAGCATTTTCCAGACACACGTCAGCGCGATCGGCAACCACGCTCCACTGACCAGGTAGATTACATTGCAAACCTGAAACAGCAGGCTGCCGCCAAAGGCGTAGCTGATCGCTGCCAGACAGGCTCCCCACCGCCCCGCCCCGAGGGCGCGCGTTAGCCACAGCGCACCGAAGGCGGCCAGCAGGATATGCATCGCCAGGTAGATTCCGTAGCGCGAGGCGAAGGGGAGGAAACGCAAATGAAAGACAAGTTTTCCCGGATAGAGCATGCTGGAAGTGCCATCAGCCAGCAGCGGAAACCCGGCGTTGTCCAACGGCATCCACAATGGGAAGTGGCCGGATTCGATTTGCCGGTCAATCCACTGCAGCATTGGGTAGTACAGGTAGGAGCTGTCTCGATAGCCAGCGACGGTCTCCCCGGTGATCATCGGCCAGAAGAACAGCAACCACAAACCAACAATCAGCAAACACGGGCCGAGCCGCCGGAGATAATTGGTGTTTGATGTGGGCAAGGGAAGGACTCGGCTGGCGACGGTCGAGGAAGTTGATCATTTCGTATTGTGAATGGTAATTGTGCCCCGGCGTTATTTCGATGGATTGCAATACGACAAAGCGTAATACGACCTTGGCCTGCGCGACGCACTACGATTTACATGATCGCCGGATCGGCTTCAGGATCGGCTTCTGTTTAGACTCCCGTTTGAGTCGTCGGGCGATTTTCTTGACCCACGCCGCATTCTCGAAAAACGGCAGCTGTTTGTTGGCGCGTTGATTGGTGACGTGGCAAACAACCTTGCCGGGGGTAATTCGTGCGTTTCCGGGCATCAAGAAGTTGTCGATTAATTGGATCTGGGGCAGGAGGGATCTGCCTCAATAACCCAGCACCGGCGATAACCAGCGCTCACATTCCTTCAGCGGAATTCCTTTCAGTTTCGCGTAGTGCTGGCACTGGTCTTTGGTGATCTTGTTGATGGCAAAATATCGAGATTCCGGATGCCCAAAATACAAACCACTCACCGCGGCACCTGGCCACATCGCATACGATTCGGTCAGCTTGATGCCGGTTTTTGTTTCGGCATCCAGCAGCTTCCATAGCGTGTCTTTTTCGGTGTGGTCCGGGCAAGCCGGGTATCCTGCGGCCGGTCGGATACCGCGATACTTTTCGGAAATCAATTCTTCGTTGGACAGCCCCTCGTCGGCACCAAACCCCCAGTCCACCCGTGCCCGGTGATGCAGCATTTCGGCAAACGCCTCGGCCAGCCGATCGGCCAGAGCTGACACCATGATCGCATTGTAGTCGTCCAGTTCCGCGCGGTACCTGGCCGCCAATTCATCACAGCCATGTCCTGTCGTGACTGCGAAACCACCGATGTAGTCAGCTCGACCACTGCCGACAGGCGCGATGTAATCCGCCAGGGAACGGAATTGACTGATTCCCTTCCGTTGCCACTGTTGGCGAAGCATGTGAAAACGCGTCAGCTCTTCCTTGCGGCTGTCGTCGGTGTAGAGGATTACCGAATCCCCTTCGGAATTTGCAGGCCAAAAACCATACAGCCCCCGTGCCGACAATTGCTTTTTATCGATCAATTGCTGCAGCATCTCCTGGGCATCGTCAAAGAGTTTGGTTGCCTCGGCACCGACCACTTTGTCCTTGAGGATTTTGGGGTACTTGCCATGCAGTTCCCACGACATGAAGAATGGTGTCCAGTCAATATATTTGGCAATTTCGGTCAGTGAAATTGTTTCGTCGATCGACGGTAACGAAGCGTCTTCGGTACCGATCGACCGCGTACCGGTGAAGGAAGGTGTGGCGACATCGACCGTTTCCCAGTCCGTCTGGAAGCGCTTTTCAAAAGCTTCCTCGTACGGCACCAGCGTCATTTGACGCTCCTGGTATCCGGCGACCAGTTTGGCTTGTAGTTGGTCGTTGCTGGCCAGATAACCGGGTTTGGTATCGGTGTTGATCAGTTTGTCCACCACACCCACACTGCGCGACGCATCCAAGACGTGGATGACGCCATGTTCGTACTGCGGCGCGATTTTGACGGCGGTGTGTTTGTCGCTGGTGGTCGCACCACCAATCAGCAGCGGAATCGTCATGCCGGTACGTTTCATCTCTTTGGCAACGTAAATCATCTCGTCCAGTGACGGGGTAATCAAACCCGACAGCCCGATCATTTCCACGTTGTGCTTGACTGCTTCCTCCAGAATTTTGTCACAGGAAACCATTACGCCCAGATCGATCACCTCGTAGTTATTACAGCCCAGCACCACGCCAACGATATTTTTTCCGATATCGTGGACATCGCCTTTGACCGTCGCCAGCAGGATTTTTCCCCGGCTACTGTGCAATTCCTGGCCAGCGTCGATTTTCTCCTGTTCCATATAGGGCAACAGGTACGCCACGGCTTTCTTCATGACGCGCGCTGATTTCACGACTTGCGGCAGGAACATTTTTCCGCTGCCAAACAGGTCGCCGACAACTGCCATCCCGTCCATCATCGGTCCTTCAATGATCGACAGGCATTTGTCGTACTTTTGCCGCGCCTCTTCGGTGTCCTCCACGACATATTTGTCGATGCCCTTGACCAGCGCGTGAGACAAGCGCTCTTCCACGGACAGCTCGCGCCAGGCGAGATCTTCGGAGCTGGAGCCTTTCTTTTTGACATCTTTGACCGTTTCGGCAAACTCCAGCAGACGGTCGGTGGCGTCCGGGCGACGATTCAGTAAAACGTCTTCGACATGCTTCAGCAGGTCTTTAGGAATCTCTTCGTAGATCTCCAACTGGCCTGCGTTGACGATCCCCATATCCAGTCCGGCTTTGATCGCGTGATACAGAAAGGCAGCATTGATCGCTTCGCGTACCGTATTGTTGCCACGAAAACTGAAACTGACATTGGAGACACCGCCGGAAATTTTTGCACCGGGGCATATTTCCTTGATTTGGCTGGTGGCATCGAAAAAGTTCACGGCGTAGTTGTCATGCTCTTCCATGCCCGTGGCGACGGTCAGGATATTCGGGTCGAAGATGATGTCCTCCGGTGGAAATCCTACTTCTTCAATCAGCAGATCGTATGCCCGTTTGCAGATGCGGACCTTGTCATCGGTTTCGACCGCCTGTCCTTTTTCGTCGAAGGCCATGACGACTGCGGCAGCCCCGTAGCGGCGGACCAGTCGCGCGCGGTCGAGGAATTCGTCTTCGCCCTCTTTGAGGCTGATTGAGTTCACGATGGCCTTGCCCTGAACGGCTTTCAACCCCGCTTCGATGATCTCCCATTTGGAACTGTCGATCATGACCGGCACAGCGCTGATATCCGATTCGCCCGCGATCAGACGCAGGTAAGTCGTCATGGCCTCGACGCCGTCCAGCAGCGCGTCATCCATATTGATGTCGATCACGGCCGCGCCGCCTTCGACCTGGTTGCGGGCCACTTCGACCGCCTCTTCCATTTTGCCCTCGCGGACCAGCCGTGCGAACTTGCGCGATCCGGTCACGTTGGTACGTTCACCGACCATCAAAAAGTTTGCGTCTTCGCGGAGTGTCAGTGGCAACGAACCGGACAAACGAGTCAGCGGTTTGATGTGATTGGGCTGGTGCGGAGCGATTCCGTGAACGGCTTCCGAGATCGCTTTGATATGGGCCGGTGTCGTGCCGCAGCATCCGCCGACGATATTCAACCAGCCATTTTCAGCCCACTCCTTGATCGTGGCTGCCATCGGTTCGGGGGCAAGATCAAACTGCCCCATTTCATTGGGGGTACCGGCATTGGGGTGGCAACTGATGTAGGTGGTTGAGATTTTGGAAAGTTCTTCGATGTGGGAACGCATCACATCCGGACCCAGTGCACAGTTCATGCCGACACTGACCATGGGGAAATGACTGACGCTGTGCCAGAATGCCTCGACGACCTGGCCTGAGACAAATGTCGAACCTGATTCGGCAAATGTACCGGACACCATCACAGGAACAGCATTGCCGGATTCCTCGAAGTACCGCGCGATCGCAAACAGGCAAGCTTTGAGGTTGAGCGTATCGATGACGGTTTCGGGGAACAGAATATCGACGCCCGCTTCAACGAGTGCTTTGACCTGAACGAAATAAGAGGCTTCCATTTCGTCGAAGGTGATGCCGCGGAAGGCCGGGTCTTCGACCTTGGTCGAGATCGCGGTCTGTTGGGATGTCGGCCCAATCGACCCGGCGACAAAGCGTGGGCGGTCGGGGGTTTGCGCCGTGATTTCTTCGGCCACTTTTTTGGCGTTGGCGACGGCGGCGTGATTGATCTCGACGACCAGATCCTCCGAAAAATCGAAATCGGCTAGGCCAACTGGGCTGGCATTGAAGGTGTTGGTTTCGATGATGTCCGCACCGGCCTCCAGGTACTGGCGATGGATGCCCTGAATGGCTTCGGGGTTGGTCAGCCCGAAGACATCAGTGCAGTTTTTCAGGTCTTTGTGCCAGTCCTTGAAGCGTTCGCCGCGCACCTCTTCCTCGTTCAATTCGAGCCCATAAATCATGGACCCCATGGCTCCGTCAAGGATCAGGATCTCTTTACCAAGTCGATCAAGGAATAGTTGGCTGTTGTTTGTTTGCTGAGTTGTCTGCACGGATATTTTTCTGATCGTCAACGGTATTGGAGGGAGGGCACGTTTTATGGTATTGAAATAGCCCGTGGGAGCATAGTCATTTCGCCTGCCGCCCGGAATACGGTTGGCGGCGGCGGAATCACGATTTTAGCAGCATTATTGGAAAAACCCATATTCACTGCGTCAAATTGTAGGTGAAGGCCGCAATACCGCGCTTTCTTCGCCAATTTAACGCTGCGAGGAAAAGTCTGGCTTTAGCGGGGAATTGCTGGTATCCGATACTCACAGACACATATGGACCTGTCAGGGACGAGGAAAAATTATGGAAACGCAGCGCTTCGTGCAGCAAAATGCCACGACAACAACTCAATCCCCATCCGTTGGCCCTCCACGAACCCAATCCGCGGTCGGCAAAACACGCTCCGGGACAGCCAGTGGCGGACGTTTCGAGGTTCGTGTTGATCCGCCGCAAAATCACGTACCGGCACCCCGTTCGCGCGCTGAACAGCTGACAAAATTTGTGGCGCAATTCCAAGCCGAACAGGCAGGTGGGAATCAAGGCAACGTTGGAGCTGATTTAGCCGTAGGCGCATCGACCGCTGCGGCCGCCCCGATGGTCAACCGGGCCAAATTAAACCCTGAATCCGTGTCAGAAAATCTTTCTGCTCAGGAGCATTTGAAAGTGGAAGAGGCGATTCACGCTATCGATCGCGCTCGTCGCCAGTTCTCACATGCTGCTGCGATGAGCCGCACACCGGTTGATGATATTCAGTCAATCAAAACGCCTCCGCCAACCGCCACGCGCGCCGGCATCATATCGACGGTATCCGAGGCAATCGCCGCGGAGGTTAACCAGCCGATCGACCATCATGTAAAACAGGAGTCCAATCAGATTGTGCGGCCTAAAGCTGCACCGGTGGCCGCCATTCGCCAGCCGTTTTTTGCCCGACCATCGACAACGCCAACCAATGCGCGCCCCGAGGTCGTTTTCGAACAGGCCGCGGCACCGCTGCGGCAACCGGTCCCTGCAAACAACGAAACGACGCTATCGGCAAACGGACTGGCAACAGATTCTCCCTTCGAAACCACTTGGGATACCGCTGCGCTGAATCCGGAACCGATGAACAACTTGGCACTGCGACAGACGCAGGATACCGATGTGGTTCAGTTGCCCGAGTCGTTGCTGCGTGAGATTGCCGAACAGCATCGACAATTCGAGGCCGAAGAGTCGGCGAACCGGGCCGCCGGAGAAGTGCCGATTGCGCAGCAACCCGACGCCTTGCTGGCCAACAGTGTCAGTCACGAAATTACCGTTGATCTGGCCGCCTGGGATGTCGAGGCGTTTCGCTGGCCACAGGTGAGTGACGACATTCTGGCACACGCCAGCCCGGTGATGGATCAATTGACCCACTACAGCCTAGATATTCTGACTGGAAATGAGAATCGCGTCGCGGTCGCCGGGCTCAAACGCGGCCAAGGCGCTTCCACGATCGCGGCGGCGGTTGCGCGCTGGGCGGTCGCCAATGGCAAACGCGTGTTACTGGTGGATGCCGACCTAGGGAACCCACATCTGAGCCGTACCGTCGGTCTGTCGCCAAATGTCAGTTGGTTAAACCTGATCCGCGAAGAATTGATTCCCTCGGAGGCCATTATCCGGTCCAAATCAACCGGCATCTGCATTATGCCGTTGGCGGCGGTGGTGACTCCTCAAACATGGCCGGGGCACCTGTTCGATCAGTTGGGTGGCCTGCTTGAACAGGTACGTCACGGATTTGATTTGATTCTGTTGGACGTTGGCCCGGTCGGGCAGTTATCCAACGAACTTGCCGAACACGGCCGTTTGTTAGATGCATTGATGATCGTGGATGAAAATCCTTCATCAGGTGAGTTTATGAATGCCAAATCGCGGTTGCTGAAATCAGGCATCCGTAAATTTATTGCCGCACAGAACTCTGTGGGCACGGCATCGATCTAACAGTGTGGATCTACCGGCATTGGCCCCATGAAGTTGGCCCCGTGAAGTAGGCCCCGTGAAGTAGGCCTATCCCGGCGAAACTGAATCCGCCGTCTGATCTCCGGTTCCCATTTTTTCGCAGATGACTATCTTCTGTTTATGTCATCTTCGCACAACCCTGCCGTCACCACTGCGGCTACCACGGCGCAGCATAAACAACTCTCCCAGACAGAACGTCTCGTGATTGGTTTGTCTGTGCTTTGTTTGTGTGGGGCGCTGGTGCTGCGAATTCTTGCGGCGAGGGATTATCTGTGGTTGGATGAACTGCATACCGCTTGGACCGTCAGTGGCGGGCCAGGGGATGTCTACGGACGCGCCGTTGATGGCAATCAGACGCCGCTGTTCTTCTATCTTTGCTTTGCGGTTGTGACGGTATTTGGCTGTGCGCCCGAAACGTTGCGAGCGATGTCTGTCGCTGGCGGGGCGTTGCTGCTGGTCCTGTTACCTGTAGTGGTTTACCGCGTCACACGTTGTGCAATGGCGGTGTTCGTGGTCAGCCTGTTTCTAATGTTGGACTACGAAAGTGTCTTTTATGCGTCTGAAGCGCGCCCCTACGGCATGCTGCAATGGCTGGGAGGGCTCCAGGCAGTTTGCTTTTTTCGCTGGATTACGCGCGTCTGTAATGAGCACCATCAACACACCAGCGCGGGCGCAGGCTGGCTGACGGTCAGTATGATGTCGGCGGCCTTGATTGCCACACACATTACGGGAGCCTGGTTGCTGGTGGCCGAGGCCGTTTTTGTGCTGTGCTTCTGCGCAGTGCGACGGGAGGCCATGCGGGCGGAACTTTGGAAGTGCCTGCTTTTGTTTTTGGTACTTTCATCACCGGTAGCGTTGACCGTTGCCATCGCGTGGCAGCGACGTGACAACTGGAGCAGCATTTCGGACATCGAATCTGTGATGATTCGGTTCGCGTGGTCGTTTGGGGGAATGGTGGTCGTGCCGTTGCTGGCGCTGATGATCGACCGGTTCGCTTTCCCCGCCCGGAAATCTTCGCCACGCGGTGAAGGTACGGTTACGAACGCGATGCTGGGATTTGTCGGGTTGTGGGCGGCCGTACCAACGTTGATGGTTGTCGGGTTGGACTGGTTTGAAATCGCGCCGCTGGCGTTGGGGCGATATGTGCTGGTTGGTTCAATCGCGTTTCCGCTGTTTGCGGTACTGGCGGTAACCCGGTTGAGTTCCGGGGGGCTGCGGTGGCTGACGTTGGTGCTGGTTACCGGGATTTTGGTTTGGAATGCAACCGCCTGGCTCAGCCCGCCGTTTTCACCGTTTTCTGATTGGCGAAACGAAAACTGGTCAGACACCGTGACCACGATTGCACGAGGGGACCCCGCCTACCCCGTTCTGTTGGCGGCCAATTTGGTGGAGGACGTTGCTGCCGATGGTGATCGTTCGCCACGATTTCAGGACTATCTGAAGTTTCCGGTTTTGGGAGTCGTCCCGGGGCTGAAGAATCCTGTTGTGGGGTTGAATTCACAGGGAACTCTGTTTGGTGACCGGGAGTCAGCGGCCGTAGATGCCGCGGGCGGCGGCTGGTTGATTGTTCGTGATTTGCCTGAAAACGTGCCGTGGATCATGGAGCAAGTTCACTCAAACCCCGGAGCGCAGAACTGGCAGTTTGATCTGGCGCGGTTTGCGAGTCCCGACCCGAACTACGTGTTGCTGTTCCGGATCAGCCGCCGGTAAAGCTGCAAAGTGTATTTGTGGGCTGGAAAATCCGGGAACAGAAAAGAAACAGAAAGATCACCGCGCAGTTTTGTAAAAAGGGAGGGCGGTGTAAATCGTCCCACCCGTGATGGTTTAGGCTCTCCAATATTCTTCACTCGTTTGGGCGATTGGCAGTTGAAAGCTTACCGTTGGCGATGCTGCCAGCTTCGCTCCGATGCTCTCAGCATCGCCAACGGATGGTAAATTCCTAACGGTCAGTCGCATTACCGCACAAAACCCGGCATCATTGCCCAACTTTGGTTCTCGAAGGCGCGAAGGGACGCAGGTCGATTGCCGGCGTTTTTTGATCGATCAGATCTGCGATGGCCTCGGCCGTTCCTGGCGACAGGTGCAGGCCCGCTTTAAAGTGACCGGCGGCGACCAAGAGGTTACTGCACTGCGGCATGGCCCCAATGTAGGGAAATCCGTCAAACGTACCCGGTCGCAATCCGGCCCACGTTTTGACCAAACAATCGTCGGTCAGGGCTGGCAACAGAGTCTGTGCGTGCTGTGTTAGATTGGCGATACCTGCTTCGGTGGTGGAGTCATCGAAACCGACTTCTTCGATCGTGGCACCGAACAGAACGTGGCCATCGGCGCGCGGGACCAAATAACGGGTGCCTTCGTTGATGACCGCCGCAAACGGCGCGGTGGCAAGTTTGTACAACAGCATCTGGCCCCGGACGGGGACCATCGGTAACGGATCGCCTTCGCCGGAATTGCGTCCACCGGATTTATGTTCAGTGTCAGCAGTGTGACCCAGCATCTGCCTGGCAACCAGGCCGCTCCACGGACCGGCCGTCAGGCAGAACACATCGGCATGGATGGTGGTGGTATTGTCCAGAGAATCGGGGGAACCGGCATGAGGGGCGAGGGTGATTTTTTTGATGGTGCCAGAATCGAGTTCGATGGATGGTTCGCCACATTGCTCCAGCAGTTCGACATCGCTATTGCGACAGGCTTCGATCAGCGCTTGAAGATGATGCGGGTTGCAGATTTGAGTTTCGCCGGGCGCCCACCATGCCATGGCGTGTTCCAGAACCGTGCGGTCCAGCGCTGGAAACCGGTTGGCTAACTGGGTTGATGTCAGTTCGTGGAACGGGATCTTGCGCTGTTTCCATTCGGTCGCGCGACCCAGCAAACTGGCGCGTTCGCCGACGGTGCGCGCCAGATACAATCCGCCACAATATTGAAAACCGGTGTCAATTCCACTCTGCAATTTTAATTCTCTGGCCCATTGCGGATGTAGTTCGTCGCACCGCGCTTCTAGGTGTTCCAGCGGGTGGATCGCGGTTGCGGCATTGGATGGCGGCAAGATGCCCGCACCGGCCCACGATGCCTGACGACCGAAATGCGATTTTTCAATCACAACTGCACGGTGCCCGCGGCGGGCAACCTCCCACGCAATCGACAGCCCGATCACACCGCCGCCAATGATCGCTACTTTCATGATGTCTCTCCGGCTGGACGATCCGGACTGGACGCAAGGTTGAGCTCAGGCATCTGAGGGCGTTTGAAGAGTTCTTTCAATTTGTCCAGCAGATCCAGCTCGATTGACGATGCGGTACCGGAAGCCTGTTTCCGCGAAAGCTGGACGACGTACTGGTTCAGGTCGTCCACTTCATCGATATCGTTCAATCGCTCAAGCAGTCGGCAGGAAATATGATTGCGTTGTGTCAGGACGATGGTTTCTGTGAGCACGGTGTCGGTGCTGAAGGTGATGTTGGAAAATAGATCGTGAAATTGGAGCGACATGCCTACTAGGTAGTATCCGCCGTCGAAGGTTGGCCCCAGCACGACGTCGGTTTCGTCAAGTGCTGCGAACGCTGAAGCAAGGGTCGCGGGGGTGACATCGGGGCAGTCCGACCCTGTTAACACCACCCGCTTGGCCCCCCTCGAAAACGCTTGTTTGAAAAAGTGGGCCATGCGTGTGCCCAGCGGACCATCGGACTGGGGTGTCTGCTGCCAGCGTGAAAAAACCGAAAATTCCGATGCTTTATTGACCGGGCTGTAAGCGATTACACGGTGGTCTGCGGTCGATTCAAGCGTGCTGATCAGATGGTTGAGCATCGCAAAATAGACATCGCAGGCGTTTTTCGGGCCAATCGAACGGGCCAGACGGGTTTTGACTTTCCCGGGCTCCCAGTACTTGGCAAAGATGCCAAAATAGTCCAACGTGATTTCTCCCTGTCCCTAAACAGACGTTATAATTGAAACTTCCCGTTTGAAAGCGGGAGATCTGCCTGATGTGGCCTGATGTAGTCTGCTAGTGGACGATTATTGTGTATTGTAACGCTGTTATCGCGCGATGTTTTCACTAGAATGAAACAATGAGGTCCAACCAGTGTCCTCGGAAGTCCCACTCAGGTACCTCTACGAGGCCCCGCTAATCTAATTCCATTACCGGTGGCTGACGAGTAGCCTGCTGCATACTGCCCCGGAAGTTAAACAGAACATATTTCAGAGGCCAATCAAACGATGGCGGACCAGAGCGCCAAAAGTTTTCTCAGTCTTCTCGAACGTAGCGGCATTGTTGTCGAGCAGCGGTTGAAAAGTGCGCTGAAAGAATTGGCCGTCAAACAATCAGAAAACAGTCTGGGGCAAAAAGTTTCTGTTGATACCCTGGCCAACCACTTGGTCGATTCCGGGCTGATCACCGACTGGCACGTCGATAAGCTTCGCAAAGGTAAATACAAAGGGTTCTATCTGGGCAAATTTAAGCTGCTGGGCCATTTAGGTACCGGTGGGATGAGCAGCGTGTATCTGGCCGAACACAAAATTTCGGAAAAGAAACGCGCCATCAAGGTACTGCCCAGGAAACGGGTTTCCGACAAAAGCTACCTGGACCGCTTTTATCTGGAGGGCCGTGCTGCTGCAGCGTTAAACCATCCCAACGTGGTACGGATTTACGACATTTGCAATGATTCCGACACGCATTACATGGTGATGGAATATGTCAAGGGAAGCGACCTGTACGAAACGGTCAAAGACAGCGGGCCGCTGGACTTCCGCGACGCGGCCGAATACATCGTGCAGGCAGCGTACGGACTGACGCACGCTCATGAAAGAGGATTAGTGCACCGCGATATCAAACCAGCCAATCTGCTGTTGACCGACGATGGCGTGGTCAAGATTCTGGATTTGGGGCTGGCGTTGCTGAAGGAGGAGGAAACCGAATCGTTGACGGTTTTGTACAACGAAAAAGTCATGGGGACTGCCGATTATCTGTCACCAGAACAGGCCATTAACAGTCATGAGGTTGATCACCGCGCGGATATCTACTCGTTGGGATGTACGTTGTATTACCTGTTGACTGCCAAGCCGCCGTTCTCCGAAGGCACGTTGGCGCAACGTATTGCCAAACACCAGACAGCTGAACCGCCTTCAATCAGGGAAGTGCGGCCCGACTGCCCCGACACTCTGATTGAGATCTGCCACCGCATGATGCGGAAGGACCCGGCCGACCGGTACGCTGATTGTGATCAATTGGCAGCAGTAATGAAAAACTTCGCAGCCAACTGCATCAGCACCGAAGGTACCAGTAAAAACCTCCATGCGGCGATGGTGGCGGAAGCCGCCATCGTCGGTGCGAACGCAACTGCTGTGGTCGCGGGGGCGGAGCCGTCGATCCCGATGGCGACGCCAGTGAGTCCGGGCGGCGGCGGAGGGGAACGTCCCTCGAATGCGGATTCGCGTACGGAGGAAATCAAGAGTAGCGAGACCGTCTCCAACGAGGCGGGCGACAATCCGGCCCGGTCACCGTTTGCGATCGAGACATCAGCGGTTCCTGACAGCCCCAAAGCGTCGGTATCCTCGAAGATTTTAACTCATGCGAAACAGCCGGCCACTGCTGCAGCGGTGGCTCCCAAAATTCGTGTTAGACGCCGTAAAAAGCCGCCGGTCTGGCTGGCCCCGACAATCATTGGCGGGATGTTGTTGCTGTTGATAGGCGTGTTGTTATTGGTTACCCGTACGCTCTGAAGATTGGTTCCTGAGGTTTGTCCCTGCCGGCTAGGATTTACGTTTCATCAGCGCGGTCAGGGGAAATGGAAATGTGGGAACCGACCCGGTTTAGTCAAGTCATCTTGGGCAAGTCATCATGCACCGATTCTTTTTTTTGTTGTTGCTCATCGCGACAACATTGTTTTCCCTTCCCGTGGCGAATCATGCCTTCGCCCAATCAAACAAAAAAAAACTGCAAGACGTTGAAAACAGCGGGGCGGCAGTCTCCGCCACCGACCTGCGCACCCGGGTGAAACAGTGGACGCAATCGGTCAAGGAGGCCGGTAAGCGATTCAAGGCAGAAGAGTATGAGGCCAGTGCAAAAATTATCGCGGCGGTTCAAACTGGAGTTCAGCGCGCGGCCGAAGACGCCGACAAAAAAACGATCCGGATGATCAAGCCCGTCTATCAGAAGTTGGTCCGAGCGCACAAATTATTGACCGGCAAAGGGCAGGAATTATCGGTGTTGCAGCCGCTACCGGTTCCTGTCGTACCCGAGCGACCCGGACAACGGAATCCCCGGGTCAGTTTTGTGAATCAGGTGGCTCCGATTATCGTCAACAAATGTGGCAACTGTCATGTCAGTGAGGAACGCGGAAGCTTCAGCGCCGCCAGTTTTACCGCACTCGACCAGAGTGCCATGATCACCTACGCAATGCCGGATCAAAGCCGTTTGATCGAGGTGATCGAAAGTGGGGAAATGCCTCAGGGGAATTTGAAGATCGAACCGGACGAACTCAAGGTGCTTAAGGCATGGGTCGCCGAAGGGGCGAAATTTGATGGCGACGATCCCGATGCGTCGCTGGCCTCATTTCGTCCGACGACCCCCGTGGCCGATATTGGCGCGATGGCGTTGACTGGTAAGGAAACGGTATCGTTCGGTCTGCACGTTGCTCCGGTATTGTTGGAAAACTGTGCCCGGTGTCACATCGCCCGCAACCCGCGCGGCAATTTTAATATGGCTGATCTGGCCGGAATCTTGCGGGGCGGTAATCGTGGTCCTGCATTCAAACCCGGTGGCAGTGCGGTCAGCGAAATTATTTTGCGTATGAGAGGTGAGGGGCGCGATGTGATGCCGCCCGGTGGAAAACTGGACGATGAAGCCATTCAGACCGTCGCCACTTGGATCGACGAAGGAGCGCGATTTGATCGCGCTGACATTTCGTTGCCGCTCAAAGCGGTCGCAGCCAAGGGGCTGGCCGGTTCGCTGGATCATGAACAGTTGCTGGACATGCGAAAGGAAGCCTCCCAAAAGTTGTGGAAGCTGGCTTATTCGGATTTGGCATTCAGCGAAACGGCCACGGATAACTTTTTTGTGATGGGGACGGGAGCCGAAACTCGATTGGCCACGATTGCCACTCAGGCCGAATCGCTCGCCAAACGCACCGCAGCGGTGCTGAAGTCACCGGGCGATGCCCCATTTGCCAAAGGCAATGTTGCGTTGTTCGTCGTGGACAAGCGTTATGATTTCTCCGAATTTGGAAAAATGGTTGAAAAACGCCAGTTTCCAAGAACTGTCGGCAGTAGCTGGAAGGCCGACGTCGCCGAGGCGTATGTCGTATTGCTGGCTCCCTTTTCCGCGACCGAGAGTGATTATGAATTGACGTTGGCCAAGGACCTTGCCGCCGTTCATGTGTCGGGTTGGAATCCTACGATTCCGCGCTGGTTCGCCGACGGGATGGCCTGGTGGACCGTCGCCAAAATGTTCCGACGGCACAAAGCGCTGGCGACGCTTGATCAAAACGCGACCGCTGCGGCGGCCTCGATGAAGCAGCCCGACGATTTTATCACGGGAAAGCTGGCCGCCGATCAGGCCGCGCTGGCCGGGTACCAGTTCGTCAGTTCACTCCAGTCCAACAAACGCTCGTTCAAGCGTCTGCTGAAAGATTTGCGATCACAGAAAGGGTTTGATGCGTCTTTCAAAGACGCTTATGGCGCTTCGCCACGAGAGTTTTTCGGTGCGGCAGCCAGCGGAAAGAAATGGTAGATCAGCGCTCCCCACCCGCACATCCAATTAGTCTTTTACCAAAGGCTCTTTGCGTTCGGTGATGTTTTCGCACTCTTCGGATTTTTCAGCGTTGATTTGAATGTACTCTTGCTGGTCATCTGGCACTTCGTCTTCGTGGAAGATGGCTTCAACCGGACATTCGGGAACGCAGGCTTCGCAGTCAATGCACTCGTCGGGATGGATATACAGCATCTGGTCGCCCTCGTAGAAGCACTCGACGGGACAGACGACAACGCAGTCAGTGTAACGGCAACCGTCACATGGTTTGGTAACGACATGAGTCATTGAAAAAATCTCCTGGTGGCAAACACGTGGCCGAACCTCTTTCATTTCCCCCCCGAAGGTTTCCTTTTGGAGGGAAAATGGGATAACGGTCCGAAGGCCTTTGCCGTATTGGGTATCAATCTTGGATGGGATCGCAGCGTATTTGCAAGGGACCCTCGGCAGACCAAAAAGGTTCGAGGGCAATGGGGTTACAGACGCCGTGATCGTCAGAGTTTCACAAAATCCTAGTTTTGCCAATTCCCCGTGTCAACCAGAGCCGATTAACCCAATCCGGTGGAATTCGAGGAATTGTTTTTAGCATAAAAACGCGACAAAACGGTCTTGGTTATGTATCGGAAGTGCTCCGGCATGAAGTCCAGCGGAAAACGGGCGAAAGGGTCGTGACGAAGACGCCGGGGGAGGCTTGCCGATGTTGGTCGAATTGAAACCTTGGCCCGCTGTCAGCAACACCCGTCAGTAGTGACCGCCGGGGTTGCCGATCGGACTTTACTTTGGAGGCTTGACGCCAAGCCAAACCTGAGAACTTGCAGGATGCCGAATTTGCCCGAGATTTACGTCATTGTGTCGCTCTACACACTAATGGATGCCTCGGGATGCGTTTGTTGGCAATGGAAACGGTACTTTTGTCGATGTAGCGGGTTAAAATAGCTGTGATTGTTGATAAAAAAGCCTATTTTACACGGTAGCCTTTTGACATTTCCCGCCGATTTGTCTGCCGCCACGGATCTCCCAATTAGATAAATGATGAAGCTAAAAGAAGTGTTTTTGCCGCCACCGACGCGCCCGTCGGCTTTATGGATTGCCTTCGGTCTGTTGACCGTCTTTGGTACTCCGTGGAGTGGCGTTTTCAAATCAGCAGGGTTTTCCGGATCGATCGCCAATGCCGAACAGCCTTCCGCAGAGATCGCTGAATTTGTCCAGGACAACTGCATTGCCTGTCATGATTCGGGGACGACCGAAGGCGATCTGAATTTGGAAGCTCTGGCGATGGAACTGAAGGATCCAGACAACTTTCATTCCTGGGAACGCATTTACGATCGCGTCCGGACAGGTGAGATGCCGCCTGAAGAAGAGTTGGATGAATCCGAAAAGAAGTCCTTTGTTGCCGCGTTGGGGCAGACGCTCCTGACCGCAGACGCCAAACGCACGATTGAGCTTGGCCGTGTCTCTTCACGACGTATGACGCGTGCCCAGTACGAGCGCAATGTTTGCGAACTACTGCAAATCGACGTGCCGCTTCAAGAATATTTGCCGGCGGAATCGCTTGATGATGGCTTTGACACCGTATCCAGCAGTCAGCAGGTTTCCGGCCACTCGATGTTGGCCTATTTGAAATCGGCTGATGTCGCCTTGGATGCTGCGTTCGGTCTCGTGCTTGGCGACGCCCGCTCGCGCACGGTGCGACTGGACTGGACGAAGCTGCGTCGTAACGAGAATCGCACCAACCGCGAGCCTGAGGGGCGACCGAGCCAAAAGGATGTGATTGCTTGGTCTTCGAGAATCGCTTTTTACGGGCGCATGCGAAATACGGTGGTGAAGGAGGCCGGTCGATACAGGATTCGTTTACGAGTGCAAGCCGTCAATCCACCCAAAGACGGTATCGTCTGGTGTGGGTTGGAAACGGGTTACTGTAACAACAGAGAATCGGCCCTGTATTGGATCGGTGGTTTCGAGGCCACCAGAAAGCCTGTTGAGTACGAATTTGTGCACTGGATCAAAGCGGGACATCAGTTGCGGGTCTCGCCTCGAGACAGCGCACTGCCTTCAGCGAAGGGAAAAGGCGGAAAAATTATCTCGCCAACCAAGAGCAAACAAAAAAATATTCCGGGGGTGGCGATCAAATGGATCGAAATGGAACGGCTGGATAACGTCTTCAACAAACAGAGTAAGCAGGCGTTGGTCGGTGACCTGGCACTAAAAAGGAACTCAAATAAACCTGGATCGGATGCCAAAAAGAAGACAACACGATCATCGGGGGACCACCTGCTTGAGGTCGTTTCAAAAAAACCGGAGTCCGACCTGAGGAAATTGACGCACGATTTCGCTCGGCGCGCTTTTCGCAAACCTGTTACTGCCGATGAGGTGAAAGTGTATTCCGATTTCGCGATCCAGAGATTTCGGGAGGCTAAATCATTCAAAGTCGGGTTGCGAGCCGGATATCGGGCCATTCTCTGCTCTCCACGTTTTCTTTTCTTTGAGGAGACTCCCGGAAAGCTTGACGATTATGCACTGGCCAGTCGGTTGAGTCATTTCCTGTGGGGGAAGGGGCCTGATGAACAGTTGCTGAAACTGGCCGCGCAGGGAACCATTGGTGACAAAGCGGTTCTGCGGCAACAAGTAGAGCGGTTGCTGGAAGATGATCAGTCAAAAGTATTCGTCAAAGAGTTCACCGAACAGTGGTTAAAGCTGTACGAGATCAATGACACCAATCCGGACTCCAAACTTTATCCGGAATATGATGACACGCTGCACCACAGCATGTTGGAGGAGACGCACGCATTTGTTGCGGAGTTGATCGAGAAAGATTTACCGATCACCAATGTCGTTGATTCTGATTTTACATTCCTCAATCGACGTTTGGCGCGGCATTACGAAATACAATGGCCCGGTGGGACGGGGATGAAACGCGTCAAATTGAAAAAGGCCGATCGGCGCGGAGGTATCATCACCCACGGCAGTGTGCTGAAGGTCACGGCCAACGGAACAACAACGTCCCCCATTTTACGAGGGGTCTGGATGCTGGAACGGATCATCGGAATACACGTCCCGCCACCACCATCAAATGTACCGGCCGTGGAACCCGATATCCGGGGCGCGACATCCATTCGATCTCAATTGGCAAAGCATCGAAGCCTTGATAGTTGTGCGTCGTGCCATGTGAAAATAGACCCTCCCGGGTTTGCCCTAGAAAGTTACGACGTGATCGGCGGATTTCGTACCCGTTACCGGACGCTGGTGACGAAGAAGGGGAAAGCAAGACGGTCCGAGGGAAAACGCGTTGACCCGTCGTCTACTTTCGCGACCGGAGCCGGATTCAAAAACATCAGCGGTCTAAAACGATTGATGCTCAAGCAACCCCGGCAGCTGGCCAAGGCTTTTGCCTCCCATCTGGTCACGTACGCGACAGGTGCTGAGCCCACATTTGCCGATCGCAGAGGCATCACCAAAATTGCCAACGCGACCAAGGCAGATAATTATGGCGTGCGCTCCATCATCAAACAGGTCATTTTAAGTCCACAGTTTCAGTATAAGTAAAATCGTACAGGCTATCCAACGCCCGGCACCATACCACCACAGGCAAGAATATGAAAACCGTTCACTTTGCGAAAAACCTCAACCTCTCACGCCGAACTTTATTACGTGGCGTCGGGGTGGCGATGGCGTTGCCGTGGCTGGATTCGATGGCGCCGGCGTTTGGAAAACAAGCCAAGCTGGCGCTCAAGTCACCGCGCCGATTTATTGGTGTCAGTAACGCGCTGGGCTTTCACGCTCCCAACCTGTTCCCCGACAAAACTGGCAAAGACTATCAGGCATCGCGCTATCTTAAAACAATCGACGACTTGCGTAACGATTTCACAGTCATTTCTGGCGTCTCGCATCCGGATGTTGGCGGCGGTCATCGCGCGGAGCCTTGTATTCTTTCGGCCGCGCCGTACAGCGGTTCCAATTTTCGCAACTCGGTTTCGTTAGACCAATTGATGGCCAAGTATCTTGGCAATGAAACACGCCACCCGTCACTTGTGCTTAGTCCGGCGGGAACGACAGGAACTTCCTACACCGAAAACGGCGCGATGATTCCTCCGGAAAATTCGGCACAGCAGCTCTACGCCAAACTATTCGTTGATGACAGTCCCGAAGCGCAGCAGGAGATGGGAGTTCGAATCCGTGAGGGCCGCAGTATCATGGACATTGTCGGTGCCGAAGCGCGAGCGGTACGAAAGCGGGTTGGTGCCGGTGACCGTGAAAAGCTGGACGCTTATTTTTCAAGTGTTCGTGATTTGGAGCGGCGATTGATGGTCAACGAAGGCTGGACCCACCGGCCCAAACCGAAGGTAGACGCCGCCGCCCCCGATCGTGTGGCGGACAGCGCCGATACGATCGCACTCCAGAGGGCGATGTATGAGGTGATGTTTCTCGCTATTCAAACCGACAGTACGCGGTTCATCACCATGCACTCCTCAGGCAGTGGTCAAAGGGTGCCATTAAAGGGTGTCGATCAAGGTTACCACGCGCTCAGCCACCACGGTCGGGACGAGGAAAAACTGGCTCAGCTGGCAATCGTTGAAGAGGCTCAGGTTGCCGCATGGGGCGAATTGGTGCGAAAGCTGGAACAGACATCCGAAGGCGACAGTAATCTGTTGGACCGGACCATGATGCTGTTAACCTCAAATTTAGGCAATGCATCAGCCCATAGCACAAAGAACATGCCTGTTATCTTTGCCGGCGGCGGCTTCAGGCACGGGCAACATCTGGGCTTCGATCAGAAGAACAACTACCCGCTGCCTAACCTCTACACCTCCATGCTCCAACGCATGGGGTTGGAGATCGATGCCTTTGCCAGCGCCACAGGAACGATGCGTGGGCTCGAAATGAAGTCGTAGGTTGGTGCCAGCCGAGCCCGCATCGTGGTTCGCTGGGAAGGAGGCTTATTTTGCTGCTTTTTTCTTTGCATTGGCTTTCTTCTTATTTTTTCCTGTGGGGGCTGGTTCAGTGGCCCGTGATTCGAAAAGTGTCTTGGTAAACGTGACAATTGTCTCTTCGAGGTCCTTTCGTTTTTTGGCTTCCAGTGCTTGATTGAAGTTTTCAATAAAGTCCGCAACGTACTTCCATTCCAGTTGCGCGACCGTGTGGGGAACCAGGATACTTCGCAGTGTAATTGTCAAACACAGTGCAAAACTGACGACGACGTTCTGCCCACCGCTGCGGAAGACGCAAGATTGCATCTCCAGCAGGCCGGGACAGGTTTCGCCAATGGAGTCCTGGCAACAGCTTGCAATGGAGCCTTCGACTGCACTTTTAGCCGCCCAATTATCGGCCAGTTCAAGCGAGTCCCGGCTGATCTGGTTGAGTAGTCCAATCAGTTTTTTACGACCGCCAACCTGAAATATTTTGCCTAACCACCCCGTGTGAAATTGTTGGCAAGCCATGCAGATTCCTGCCAGATGGAGCGCCAACACGACGCGCTCCAGCAATGCTTTGGCGACATCATCTTCTTTTTGGAAGATCGTGTTGAGCGTGTGGTCGGTGACCAATTCTTTCAAAAGCAAATCTCTCAGGTCTTCGTAAATTCGTTTTACGTCGCTCTCGGAGGTGTTGTCCAGCATATTGACATCCTGAAAGACGGCATTTCTGTAGGCGTTACGGATGTCAGCGTTTCGTTCCCAGACGGTCATCCAGCGGTCAATGGTTGATTCGACCAGCCGATCGATTTCATTGGCCGACACTGGGCTGGGCCGTCGTTTCAGCAGATCGAGTTGGGTACGGGCAAAATCTGAGAGTGTGCGGACGCCTCGCCGGAAGTGTGGGAACTGATTTTGTTTTGCCTGCCAGATTGCTTCCGCAAAGACATCGTCATCGTCATGAATTGTTTCGCGAAAACATGACATGCGATACGCCTGAAGGAGTCGGCTTAACACGATACCGAAGAGCGGTTGGGCCTTGTCTTCATTCAGGAAGGTATTCAGCTGTTTGGTATCGGGCGCACTTGCTCCCTTTTCTTCGCCAAGAAATTGATCTTCCACAATCTCATTTTGAGTTATCGACTCGCCGTTGAATGCCGTCGTGTGGGTGGCGGCGGATTCCCCAAGTTCCTGTAAATGTTCGAACGAAGCAGCAATCTCATCGGCATCCCAGCGCGCCAGTTCGGAACAGATGATCGAACCAATGTGATATCCCAGTCGTCGATAGGCTGCGACCTGATCGACGGTGAAAAACTGGTTGGAGGTGGGGTCGTCCGGGAAATGGGGAAACTTTTGCCGGATCTGTCTGATCTCCAGTGGATCGTCGTCGCTGATTGCCATCTGGGCGTAAACCAGAAATGCATCCTGTAGTCCTTCTTCGCAGTGGGGATAGTCAATTCTCATACAAACATAATGCTGGGGAGCCACCGAATCATTTTCCTTGTCCTGCACCGTGTTCTTCTTCGCAACCCTGTCCAGGCGTTTGAAATCAATTGGGCGGTCGTGGTCCAGGTCCAGAAACCGGACGCCAGTTTCCCGTTGAGCCGTCTCCAGCATTTTGGCCAATGCCTGAAGTTCGTGCTCGTCGCTGTTGACACCCGCATCGCTGACGACAATCAGGCGGCAACGCCGGTTGAGTAGTTCTTTGACCCCCAAAAAGTCAGCGAAACCTCCGTCGGCGATCAGGCGGTATTCGGAGGAATCTGTCCCCGGGGCCGGTCTGCCAGGATTGCTCCAGTGATGCCTACAGGTGCGCATCAACTGCATCAGGCGCGAACTGTAACCCCACCAGTAGCGCTTGGCATTTTCCTGGTCAACACTCTGGTGGACCCGGGCAGGATCGCGCAGACGCCGACCAAGATTAAGTCCAAAGAAATCCATCATCAATCGAGTGGCTTTGTTGTTGGACATTTTGTGGGTCAATGCAGCGCCTGAAACACACAACGCATCAGCCAGTTGGATGGATTCACCGGATCCAATCTGGTTCCCGGGGCTGTACTCGTGGGTCCGGCAATATCCATGTGTTGACGAACCGACAAAAAACGGGCTGAAAATAAACGGATGAGCGACCATCTCACTGGTTGCTTTGTCTGCGGTTAGTTCTGCGGCGGTAATCAGTGGAATAGGCATACCGGCATGGGTCAGATCAAATTCGTGCAGCGCGAGATTGCCAAAGTTTTTTGTGTCTCCCTTTTTTGCAGACGGTAGGGTCAGAAAGTGTTCGGCGATCGCGTTTCGATAGAACCGATAGCCTGAAGAATTGAAACGCAACGAACTTGCGGCCAGTCCGAAGCCCCCGGTCAATAGAAAGAAACCCAGGTACCAAACGCGAGTTTTTTGGTCATCATTGATGACGACGGGAGTGCTGATCACATCGCGCGGCTTGAGTAAATTCGGGTAAGTTAACTGAAGGCAATCAAGGTTAAAGTCAGCCACTTGGTCTTCTTCACCTGCCGGCGAAAGACTCCGGATAACAGGCTGGTTCTCTTTCACCAAGCCGTTGACACGCTGAAGGAATTTAAAGCGCCGTTTCCGCGTCCAACCCTTCAGTAACTCGTCGGTCGAACCTAGATTCCTATCAGCGGTCGCCTGCTTGAAGCGTTCTGCAAGGAACTTGGAAAGGCTAACTTGGCGTAGCTGTTGATTGAATACTTTTAGGAAATCCATCTGCACGTGTTCGGTCTTCCGGAATTTGGCCAGCAGGACGCCCATGGAAACCATCTTGTCCGAGCCAGCCTGCGCTGCTTGCGTATCGAAGGCTGACAGAGACGGAGTTGACGAAGGCGTGGTGGCTTGCCCGTCTGACGGGGAGACCACTGTCGGGGAGGGTAAATTGGCCAGCACCCATGCCTGCGGGATGGCGATAAAACGGAGCAGTCTTCCATGGTCAACGACTTTGCCCGTCTGCGGAGTTTGGGCGATCCCCATCTGTGGAAACCATCGGCTCTCCTGTTGATACTGTTCCCACCGATCCTTGTGTTTGAATCCGTGTATCAGTTCGTCCAGCTCCCGGACTTGGGTTTGGGCATTCGCGCGTAGAGTTCTAGTGGGGCTGACGCCTGGTTGGCTGTTTTCAAATTCCTCACTAATTTGAAATAGCTGCTGCCAATCGACCACCTCGCGGGCGATCAGTTCGTGATTCCGGTTTTCAAGGAAGCCCGAGATGTTTTCGCGCGCCATCATGTGGACCGCGAAAAAGACGACGGTTCCAACGGTGAAAGCAAACACTGTACTTTGCGCGACACGGTGCCACTGCTGAGCGTTCTGGCGATCGGAGCGGATCAATTTGTCACGCCCGAAAAACACCAATACCTGAGACAATGCCGCCAAGATTGCAACGATTGTCGCAATATTGTTCAGATGCAACATTTCGCTGGTGGCAGAAGAGCGCGTATAACCGTTGCCCAGAAACACGGCGGCCGAGATCAAAAACAGCGTTGGAATACCCATAAACCCCACCTCCCGCCATCTGCGAATCCGTGCTTGCAGACGAGTGCCTGATCGACCCAACAAACGAAACGCGGCCAAGATCGCCATTACGGCCAGCCACAAAACCGTCAGGCAAACGCTCGGAAGCAAGGCGATGCCAAGTTCGTTCAGCTGGCGAAATTCGAGGAATCGAAAATACAGCAGACGAAACTCTTCATAATCAAACGATCTCCACAACAAAGCGATCAACGTTGCGACAAAGCCAACGACTCCAACGTACAGCATCAACCGGAAGACAAACTCAATGAAAATGGTCACATACAACTGACTCCTGCCCTGCAAATAGTTTCCTACCGTTCGCATTCGGTTGAGACTGACCTGTTGTGTGTCCGGATCGATATCAAGATCTGCAGGCCGTAATACAGGGGAGTCGATTTGAGCGGTCTGATCGTCTTGGGCATCGGCATCATGAAAGCTGGGGGACGTTACTACGCCATTCGATTCGCTGGCCGCTTCTTCGAACCGGTGCCCACGCGCCAGGAAGTTACCGGCGATGTAACCGCCACCTGAAACGACACTTAAATAGTCAACGTAGCGCAGCAAGCCGCAATGTGACAACGCAGTAATAAAACCGTCGTTGAAGGTCGCTGATCGAATACCGCCCCCTGATAGTGCGACACCTACCAGATCCTTGGGACGTTCGAGGACGCCGGAGTCCCCCTCGCCGCCCTCATTGGCCGCGTCAGCAGTAGTTTTTCCCAAAAAAGCGACTTCCCGACGGGCGATGACTCGCTGGTGTTCGAGTCGTGTTACATCGTGATCGGTCAGTGGCTTACGGTGACCGGGCGGCGTGGTGGCAGAACGGGTGGCGCTCATATCCCTGCGATCAGCAAGGCGGCCTGTTGTGGATGAATGGTTGGAAATGGTCATAAGACAGCTTTGCAAGAGGGTGGAAGTAGATTGATTCGAGAGATTGCGTAGAAGCATGACAGGCGCATGCAGGGAGACCGCGACCGGCTGAAAGTGAATTCAGATTTTGCCAGCCATGAGGACTGAGTGCAACGATTTTTTTCTTGCGGGTCACAAAAATAACTTCAGTTTCTGATAACCCTGGAAACATGTAGCAAACGGGCAGCGTGCATGTGCTGCGCGAGTTTGTGACTGCGTCCAAGTGCCAACCTGCCCTAACGTCCGGTGTCTGTCGCCGGAATTCTTTGACAGTGCCCCGCATAGGTGATATCGTGCGTCCCTGTCTCTGTTGTCTGCCCGTCTCCCATGGTCCACAAGTATGAATTCAAGGAAACACGATACGCGCGAAGCGCAGCATGAAGCACGCAAGGTTGAGTTGGAGGAAGTGATTGGGCAAGAGATTTACTCATTCAAGGATGTGTTGCTGGATGAACTAAAGTTCGTCGATCCACAACTGGCACAACGAGAGGAATTGGCCGAAAAAAATCTGGTGGAGATTCAACAGGAGATCCTTGCGCGCGACCATTGCGGGTTGGCGATTTCAGGTGGCGGGATTCGGAGTGCCACGTTCGCGTTGGGTGTATTGCAGGGGTTGGCGAAATCAAAGCTGTTGACGCGGTTCCAATACCTCTCCACTGTCTCAGGCGGCGGCTACATCGGCATGTTTTTCTCAAAATGGGTCAAACAACGCGGCATGGGGCACGTCGTCCGGGCACTGGCCGGTTCGGATGAATCTGATGCATCGCTCCGGCTTCACGCTCGCAACACCAATGATGCCGGCCCGATCCGGCACCTGCGTCAATACAGCAATTATCTTGCACCTCGGCCGAGTCTGCTGTCTTACGACGGTGGCCTGCTATTGGCGATTTACCTGCGTAATTTATTGTTGAACCAATTGGTCATGCTGCTGGTTGCGATTGGTCTGTTTGTGGCAGTACGTGGCGTTGCAGAAATATACTGCCTGGCAGCGAACAGCTCACCGAGGACGCCAGCTTGGTTTTTTGTGTTGGCCGTTGGTGGTCTTTCGTTGGCAACGATTGGTATGCTGCATCAGTTTTTCAAACATTGTGATTTACGTAGGGGAGTCGCTGATGAGAGTTCTGATGAACCGGCTACCGGGACTTCCGGTGAACCGCAGAAACGACAACGGGTGCAGGCGAGAACGGGCCGCGCCAAACTTTACTGGCATGGTTCGTTGGTGACCACATTGTTGACGGCAATGGCGGTGAGCCTGTTGTTTCATGCCTCTATTGATTCGCCGGAGAAGTTCTCAAGAACTTCGATGTCCGTTGGTAAGGATGATTCATCTTCGAAATCACAGACTGCGGTTCCGCTCCAGTCACCACCTCGTAAAAAGCAGGCTGGCGAAACCCGGACGGGTGCCCAAGCTACGTTGGGGCAGGCGGCGTTGGCCTCGGCTGAGGCTGCGCGTTCCGGGAACGCTTCACGCGCAGCGCAAAATCCATTGCCTAAACGCAAGATCGACTATGGCTGTGTTGTCGCAACGTTGATTCTTAGCACGCTGGGCTTTGGCTTGCTGGGGATTTGGGTGCGTCGAATCGAGGGGAAGTTTCCCGTCAAAAGGTTGGTGCCTGGTTTTTTGGCAGGTGCGATCAGCGGAGTCGTATTGGTACTGATTTTGACCTGGTCAACCCAAACGGTGCAAACCGGTCTGACCTTCAGCGTGCCGGCGGTGTTGCTTTCTTTTGTGCTAAGCGAGATGCTGTTTGTAGGATTTGCAGGGAAGTGGATTGACGAACTTGAACGTGAATGGTGGTCGAGTATCAATTCGAGGTTGATGTTGCTGGCGGGAGTTTGGATGTCAGTCATGTTTCTTGCAATCTACAGCCCGTGGATCTTCTTTCATATGATGTCAGCGCGAACGACTGGCGTAATTGCGTCGGTCGCCGGTGCGGGTTGGGTGGGAACGGTGTTGACCGGCCTGTTGGCCGCCTCCTCGAATCAGACGGGCTCCCGGAAAAAGATCTTCTACGAGTTGGCCGCAAAAATAGCGCCGGCCGCGTTTGTCGTCCTGTTGCTGGCTTGTGTTTCGGTGGTCTCGGCGTGGTTGGTCTATGTAACGTATGATGCTTTTGACGATGCACAGCTGACGGGGCCTATTTCGGAGATTTACTTCAAAGACCTCAATACCGTTACACCCCCATTGGTGTCCGAAGGTTGGCTTTCCAAAGTGACGAGCCCTGTGACACTGTTATTTTTTTCGGCATTGAGCCTGGTTGGGGCAGCGGAATTGCTGTCTCGCAAGATCGGGTTGAACACATTTTCGCTGCACAATATGTACGCCAACCGTCTGGTAAGGTGTTATCTGGGCGCGACATCTGAAGACCGAACACCGAATGCGCTGACCAATTTTGATGCGCGCGACGACGTTGCTTTGACCAGCATTCTCCCGCAGCCGGAAGTTGATGGTGTCACAGCGCCCTTCCACATTTTTAACGGAGCCCTGAACCACAATACCCCTGCGGGGAACCTTGTCGGGGTGCCGGAAGACTACGCCGACGAGATGCGCTACCGTGACCGCAAGGCGGAGTCGTTCGTCTTTACCCCGCGTTTTTGCGGTAGCGATTCGACATCGTATTGTAAAACCGGATTGTTTGCCGACGGTGTCACGCTTGGAACGGCCGCTGCAGTTTCAGGGGCGGCAGTTGCACCGAACATGGGCTACCACTCGGCACCGGGAATTACTGCATTGCTGACTGTTTTTAACTTGCGGTTGGGGGCGTGGTTTGGCAATCCAATGAACGCAGCAACACGCAACATTGTTGACCCACGAATCGGTTTGCGATTGCTGGAGTCTGAATTTCTCGGGATCACCAATGCAAAAGATGACTACGTCTACGTTTCTGACGGCGGGCATTTTGAAAACATGGGCGTGTATGAGTTGATCCGGCGTCGCTGTCGATTTATTGTTGCTGTCGATGCCGATGCGGCACCAACGGTGCGCGAAAATATTGGACGAATTGTTCGGTTGGCCCGGATGGATTTTGGAGTGCGAATTGAAATCGATGCAACGCCCATCACCCCGGACGAAAACGGTATCTCGACGGCACATCTGGTGGTGGGACGTATTCACTACGGAGATGTACACAAACCCGCGCGGGAACAGCCTCCCCACGATCCTGATTTTTGCTATGACAACAACCAGGGGATCATCATTTGGATCTCGTTGGCGGTCACAGGAGACGAATCGGGTGACTTAAAAAACTATCGACAGATGCACGATGACTTTCCCTATCGCTCCACTGCGGATCAGTTCTTTGATGAAAACGAGTTTGAGTCGTACCGGGAATTGGGCGAGCATTCTGTAGAAACGATGCTCAAGCATGTTTCTCTTGGTTCAACGACCGCACCGTGCGGTACCGCCGGTGATTTGGAGGAGCGCGCGTCAGAGGAGGTTGCCCAATGGGAGGACAAACTCAAACGCTCTTTTACATTTACACTGGAGAACACGAGAACCTCAACGGAATACGAGGAAAGCGAAAAGAAAATGGCCTCGTTGTTGAAGCAATCGACCGCGCGTGAACTCTTTGTCAGTGTGTTTAATCGGTGGTTGGCACGGCCCGACCAGTACGATCGCGATG
Organism: uncultured Pirellulaceae bacterium; assembly: GCA_937967505.1. Taxonomy (GTDB): domain Bacteria; phylum Planctomycetota; class Planctomycetia; order Pirellulales; family Pirellulaceae; genus Mariniblastus. The sequence goes on from CALCJM010000126.1 coordinate 41,493, forward strand.
ATGTTACACAGAATCTCGGTTACGTGACGATCCTGGATAAATTGAGGCAGGATCCGCGACTGAGCCGGTTGGCTGCGCAAATTTACGGGGAGAAAAATGGACAGCCCGGCAGCGCACCGGTTGCTGAAGATCTGTTTGCCGAAAAAATCATGGTGGGGGAAATGATGACGTTGTTGCAAAATGCGTGGTTCTGTTTGGACCTAGAGTACAATTTTTTGCATCCCGTTCACCGTGGCTGGTTGGGCGTATTTCGGCGATGGACTTCCACCCAAGTCTTCCAACAGCACTGGTATCGCGAATCGGACAGCGCTACTCCCGGAGTCGCGGATGACTTTAGCCCGGTGTTTCGTGAATTCGTCGAATCCATTCGGCGTATCGAATCAACTGGCGATTCATGCTGACTGCCGCGGGCAATACGGTGCATGCTATCGGCCCGGGTAGATTACGTTGCGAAATTCATTTCGAAATGGTGGTGCAGTCTGCACTGGTGTCGGTGCGGGCGCTGTGTATCCGGACGGCGCGACATCGGGGGCAAGATTGACGCGCTGGACATCGCCCGGATCAGGCATCTGCCACATTAAATTCGGGTCGCCATAGAGGCTGTTGATCTTGTAGTTGTCCGTTGTCACCAACATCGTGATTTCCTGGCCATTCTGGAACAGGTGCAGCTCAATTTTCTTTGGCAGGCTAATGTTGTGCCGGGGGTAATAAACATAGTCGGTGGAATTGGTGAACGCGATCAAATGTCCCCGGTGATCGTACAGGGACTGCTGTTCGATGATGCCGCGTCTGGCATCAAAGACCGTCACCCGGTACTGTTTGCCCAAGGCACCCGGGCGACTGCTGATCATTTGCATCCGTCCACCGGGTTGAGCGGTCGGGCGCGAATGAGATTGATAGGCGGAAAAATCGACCAGCCCCAATGCCTCGATTAACCATTCAGGCTCTAGCGGGACGGCTTGGCGAATCTTTGATGTGGACTGGCGGAAGCCTTGGTGGCTGGCGTACATCAACGTTGGCGACTGGCCGGGTAAGGCAACGCGCGTCCAAATCCAGAACAGTTCGTCGTTGCTGCCAACATCGACACCCATTTCGTTCATTCCCAAAACACCCGCTTTTAGGCGCATACGTTTGGGCCGCTCAATTTGAATAGAACCGCGCAACTTGGGAGTGCCCGTCATGGCCACCTGTATGCGGGCATCGATCTGTTTCACCTTGGCGGTGTGCTGAAGTACCCAGGTAAGAAACTGTTGTTGGTTTGGCGGAGCGTTGAAGGCCGCCGGGATGGCATTGGCGGGAGTGTTGTCTCCAAATGCGTTTCGCAACCCGCGCAACCACTGTCCGTGAGCCCGGTCGGGCGTCGCGGTGAAAAACACCCAACCGGCGACCAACAGCAGCGCGTACCAGCGACCACGGTTGCCGATCGCGGTACGCCTGACGCGATGAAACGGTTTGTTGTGATGGATCATCAAGTGGATTTCTGTTGTGGGCAGAGCGGAGTTGGATAGTGCTTGGGCGATTGGCAGTTGAAAGCTTGCCGTTGGCGATGCTGCCAGCTTCGCTCCGACGCTCTCAGCGTCGCCAACGCATGGTAAATTCCTAACTGCCAGTCGCCTTAATGGGCTGGTTTGTTTCACGCTTCAGTCTGAGGGGTCAGGTGTCGTCCGGATCGATGGGGCGGTCGGAGAACAGATTTTCAGCCAGTTGTTGTTGGATGGCTTCGATTTGATCCGGATGAAGATCCGGCTCCTGTAGCCGGTATTCAACTCCTGTTTTCTTGTTGACCAAATAGAGTGCGTCTGATTCGGGATCCCCATCGATGCGCGTCAGCAGTTTCTTTTGCAATAGCAGTAGCGCCGTCACCCAAGCCGTTTCGCGCTGTTGATTTGTGCTGTCGGCGTGACCGGGTTTCAGGGCTTCAAACCAGGCGATCAACACCTGGTCCGGAGCCCAGTAGACTTTGCCGGATTCCAGATCGGGCGCGCGTTGCTTCCACCAGCCAATCAGCTGACCGTCGCCCAAATCGGCGGACTCTGGCGAATTTTCAGGGGCAGATTTGTGCCAGACGCTTGCCTTCCACGCGTCAACGCTGAAGTCACTGCGGACGGTGCCTGCGGATGTTTCGATCAGAGCCGAGTAAAAAATATCGCCAGGTCCAAAAGGTTGTTCGGATACACAGCATTTCCTCGATCCGCGTTTGACATCAAACTGCTGCATGCGTGTCTTTCGGGAGCTTGTTTGCCAGGCTGCCGCCGTTTCCTGTTGAGGAAAGTGGGGCAAAAGGTCAGTTTCGACTGGTTTCATTTGACTAATTTGCGGATCGTAGCGAATTTGACTGTCGCCCTCAATACGCTTTGCCGATGAGTGAAATCAGTCTGGCTGTACGGGGTGTGTGGGCTGGGCTAGCAGTGTCGATTCGGTGACATCCGGCTTGGCAGAAGAAATTAAATCGTTCATAACCCACGCCCCTCTCTCTCGATTTCCTTTCCATCACCACTCGATTGATCGGCTTGGTGCCGTCACCTCATGTTTCAAGTCTGGAATTGGGAACCGGGAGGCAGTTAATTCAGGATTTTGTGTCGGCTCTTGACGTTTAGGGTCGTGTTCACAATGACATCACCAGGTTTTTCCTCAAGAAACTCTATTGTGTACGGAGGCTTGTCCCCATGCCCGTTAACTCGAAAAGAACAGCTATGAAAAAGTCAACTAAGAAAACAGCATCTCCCAAGCCTCGACGATCACGCAAACAGGGCATGGACTACGCAACTCTCGAAGACAGAAAACTATTGGCGGTGACAACAGGATTTGCACCGGGGACCGGTGTCCTGTCCATCAACCTGACGGAGAATAACGATCTGGCGGTTGTGGATGTCTCCAGCAGCAACGTCGTCGTCAACGGTGCACAGGTCACGACCGGCATTGCCGCGAGCGATGTTCGGGAAATTCAGGTGACGGGGCTTGCATCGACGGCCAATCAGGCCGTCGCGTTCAACGGCAATTTCTCCAACGCGGCCGGCAACGCGCTGACGGACATCAGCGTTTTGAATCTCAGTCAGGTGACGATTAACGGTGCTTATGACGTTTCCAATGACTTTGACGTGACCATGGTCGGCGCAGGCGGACAACTTGGCGATGCAACCGCCGGGCGTATCCGTGTTGATGGGCAGACTACGATCGTCGCCAATAACAATTCGGTGGTGTTGAACAACACAACGAACAACTTCAACGATGTGAGTGTCACGACTGGTGGAACGGCACGCGATGTTTCGCTGGGTGACGTGAACGCGATCAACTTTACCAATGTAAATGTCTCCGGTGATCTAGTCGTCAATGCGGGCGGGACGGTTTCCGATTCTACCGGCACTACGATTTTGGTCCGGGGTGAAGGCGATTTCACCGCCAGCAACGTTCTGCTGGGTGGTGCCAACGACAACACACGTTTCCTGCGGACATCATTTAATGTGACCGCTGTGGTGGATGTCCAGGAAGATGACAATACCGTTCTGGGTGATGTTCAGGCCGGTTCCCTTCGGCTGGCATCAGAGGGTCGGATTCTCGATGGCAGGACCACGACCATCAATGTCAATGGACTGGCAGAGCTGTTCGGCAACGCCGGTGTTCGACTTGGTGACAATGGTGTCGATGTTTTCAATGCCGGCAGCGTTAATTTCCAGTCGCAGGGACAAGTTTCAATCAATGAGGATTCTGCGATCAACATCGTTGGCGACAACACGGCCCGGTCGATGAACCTGCGATCACGTGCATCGATTACCGATGCCGATGACGCGACAATCAATGTTCAGTTCCAGTCCGGGTTTACCGCATTAAGCGTCCGCATCGGTGATACTGCCGGTGACCAGTTCAATTCGAACTCGATCTACTTCTTCACTGAAGGAAGGTTTGATCTGAGTGAGGACTCGGACATGCTGGTCATCGAAGAAAAGAACTTCGCCCAGAGCATGCGTCTGCGTTCCACCGGCCAGATTGACGACGGTGCCGACGCCAGGATGACCATTACCAATCTGGCTGAATTCGAGGCCAATCGTGCGATCATCGGTGACCTTGCGACCGACTTTTTCACTGCCGGGTCAATTCGGTACGATGTCGATACCCAGTTCCGAATCACGGAAAACAACGACACCAACATCCTAGGTGTCAACCGGGCCGAAAATTCGATCGTTAATTCAGTTGGCAATTTGACCAACAGTGCGGACGCCGACATTGTGGTACAGAATAATGCCTCGTTCCGTGGTAATTCGGTCAACATTGGCAACCAATCGGGTGACAACGCACAGTTTGGCAGTCTGACATTTATTACGCCCAACGTGCCGATCAACAATGCACCGGCAGGGTTTGCCAGTGTCAACATCACCGAAGACGACACGACCTTGCTGGGTGGCAACAGTCGCGCCGGAACGACCGAGCAGGTGGTCAATGGTCAGACGATCGCGGCTATCGCCGGAAATGTGCGGATTCAGTCTGCCGGAAATATTTTTGACGGTTCCAATTCTTCAGTCAACGTGACCGGCAACACCCGTCTGACCACCGAAAATAATGGCAATATCACCATCGGCGACTCTGGTGTTTCCAATGGTGTGGCGTTTGACTCTACCTTCAACACCGGATCTCTGACCGTCAACACCGACGGAACCGGCAACGCACGGATCTATGAAGATAGCGCTATTTTCCTGGTAGGCAACAGTCAGACAAACAGTTTGCTGTTGGATGCCAACGATGGTCAATCGAACATTACCGATTCGGCGACGGCCCAGACCAATGTGAATTTCAATCTGAATCTGCGTGGTGCGTTGATTAATCTTGGCACAGGGGTCGATCCTGCCGACAGCAATGTGAACACGGACATGCTGAACTTCAGCACGTTGACCTTCAACTCAACGGGTAACACGAACGTATCGGCTGATTCTGAAATCCGTTTGGTGGGTTCCAGTTCGGCTGATAACCTGACGCTGGCATCGACGGGGAACATTATTGACATTTCGACGCCGACGGCACCTGCCCGCACGATCGTCCAGACATCGGCCAACTTCACCGCGGTGGATGCAATCATTGGCGAATTTGGTGACGACTTCTTCAACATTGTCAGCGGTGCCACACCGGGGGTTGCTGGTGTGACTGGAGTCGAAAACATCCAGGTGAACCGCAGCTAAATGGAATCGACGAACGGATGAAAAACGAAAGCACGCTCGGTAACGGGCGTGTTTTTTTGCGCTGGATTTGTGGGCCACGCTGGTCGGCCAGGTGTTTGGTGGGGCGGTTGGTTCAGGTTAGGTGGGCTGTGTGAGTCTGTTTGGGATGTTTTTTTGCCAGTCGCAGGTCGCGCTTAATCCAATGTTGGCTACAATTGGCGTTACCGCCGGTGGATGGCGGTGCTGACAGACCATTGACCTCCAGAAAAATTGCTGCTGTGAAACTTGCTTTTCTTTCGCGCGTTAAAACGTTGTGTAAACGCTACGCCAATAAATCAGACGAAGAGTTACGCGATATTGCTCTGGATTTGGGATTCGAATCGCGTCAGTACGACAATGTCGTCCGGTTGATCGATCGCGGATTTGCTCTGGTGAAAGAAATGTCCCGGCGGAAGCTGGGGATGGACCATTACGACGTCCAGTTGATTGGCGGCCGCGCAATGTGCCAGGGACATGTGGCCGAAATGCGGACCGGTGAGGGGAAAACGCTGACTGCGACGTTGCCGATGTTTGTCAATTCGTTGTCCGGACGTGGGGCGTTGCTGGCCACCACCAATGACTATCTGGCCAAACGCGACGCCGAACTGATGCAGCAGGTTTATCTGGCGTTGGGGAAAACCGTTGGCGTGATTCAGACCGAAATGTCGCGCGAACAGCGACGGGCGTCTTATGCGTGTGACATCACCTACGGGACGATGAAAGAATTCGGTTTTGATTTTTTGCGCGACCACTCGTACCAGCGACAGCAGAAGGAACAGATGGCCTACAGCGGTGGAGGCGGGCACCAAGCGTCTGTTGAGCGTGCCGAACTGGCTGCCGTTCACCGCCGACCCAATTTCTTGCTGATCGACGAAGCGGATAGTATTCTGATCGACGATGCGCGGACGCCCTTGATTATTTCCGCCGCCGAAGATGGCGAAACGATGGAGCAGCAAAAGGAACTGTACCGCTGGACAGCCCGGGCTGCCGAGGAGTTTGTCGAAGACGAAGACTACTGGTACGACCGCGAGAAGCGACGCGTCGATTTGACACCCGAAGGAATGTCTTTGGTTCGTAAAATTACCAAACCCGCGTCGTTGGCAGGAATCGGACTCCTAGAGATGTATGACTTTATGGAGCGTGGCATTCAGGTCGCCAGAGATTTCAAAAAGGACCGTGACTATGTCATTCGTGAGGGCGAGATCGTGATCGTCGATGAATCGACCGGCCGCATCGCCGAGGGGCGGCGGTGGAGTCGAGGCATCCACCAAGCGATTGAGGCGCGTGAATCGGTGGAACTGACGATGGACACCGAAACCCAGGCGAAGATCACCGTACAGTCACTGGTCAGTCGTTTTCCACATGTCAGCGGGATGACGGGAACGGCCTGGACCGCGCGGACGGAATTTAAAAAAATCTATCAGATGCCCGTCAGTGTGATTCCCACCAACCGGCCCCTGAAGCGAAAAGAACTACCCATCAAGTATCTTCCCACCGAGGATGCGAAGTGGCGACAAATTGTCCAAGACGTAATAGAGATCCACAATCAGGGACGCCCGATCCTAGTGGGTACACGCTCAATTGCAAAATCAGAAATTTTGGCGAAGTACTTTATCGAGGCCAATCTGCCGCATGAGGTGCTCAATGCGCGGCAGATCGAACGGGAGGCGGAGATCGTCGCCGCTGCCGGTGAACAGGGACGTGTGACCGTCGCCACCAATATGGCAGGACGCGGAACAGACATCAAAATCTCGGATGAGGTCAAGGCGTTGGGAGGCCTGCATGTGATCGGGACTGAGATGCACGAGTCCAGTCGCATTGACCAGCAACTATTTGGACGTTGTGGCCGGCAGGGAGACCCCGGCACGGTGCAGCTGTATATTTCCGCAGATGACCAGTTATTGGAGGCCGCCTTCGGTGTCCCCACGGCCATCAAGTACCGGAAGGCGGCCAAAAGTCGCGGCCGCAAGTATTGGATTTCCATGTTTAAAAAGGCGCAACTGAAAGTTGAAAATCAGCACTATCGGTCGCGGAAGATCCTCATGTTCAGCGAAAAGCAGCTGGCAAAATCACAGCGCGAAATGGGGCTGGACCCGATTCTGGATAACTATGAGTGATTTATAGTCCTGCTGGCGGGGCTGGGAACTGACCGTTTGGCGCGGTTGTTACCCCAATGCGGCAGCGGTACCTTTCACATTAGCGGCAGTTTGAAGTTTCACGCCCGCCAAGTCCGGTTTATACTGGGGAAATCGGGATCGTCCCTGCCCTGACCCTTCCGGGCGTCGTTTTCTTTTTTCAGTTACCTCTGATCGTTCTTTCGCATGTCTACCGGCCAACAACAAGCCACCACTGAACAACTTAAAGACGAAGTCCGCCAGGCGGTCCGGAACCTGACCGAGTTCAGTCGCACGGCCGACAATTACGGTCAGTTCTGTGAGAGAGTGCTGAACGATATCGTACGGATTACCGGAGCCCACGGTGCGCTACTGTGGGAGATGCAGCAATCCAACAGCCCCCCTGCCCTGTCGGGTTTTTCCGGTCAGGCACCAGACGATCAGGCACGCGCCATTCTTTCTCCGGAGAACGAAGGGCACACCCGGATGCTGATGGAGGTGATCGGAAAAAAAGCCCCTGTCGGAATCACCTCCGATGCCTTTACCGGCCCCGTTGATCCTGACGCACCGGTCGAGACGACTCCGTTTCTGATGTTGTTGGCACCCGTTGTTAATCGCCAACAACAGTGCTACGGCACACTGGAGCTGGTCCAGCGCGGCAACATTGGCAAATCAGCCCAGGAGGGCTACCTTCGTTTCCTTGCACAGATCGCTCAACTGTTCACGCGCTGGCATGAGCACCGTGACCTGAACCGTTTATCCCAATCGGCGGATCAATGGGGGCGTAAAGTTGAATTCATCAATGAAGTTCACCAGTCGATCGACGGTAAAGAAACCGCCTACGCGATCGCCAATGAAGCGCGGCGATTGTTGAAGGCGGACCGGGTCAGTGTCGGTAAGTGGAATGGTCGGCGCTGCAAAGTGATCGCGATCAGCAGCCAGGACCGGTTTGACAACCGTGCCAACGTAGTGCGGAAGTTATCCAAAGTGGCCACGGCCAGTGTCGCTGCCGATACGCAGTTCTGGATCACCGGCGATACCGACGGCATTGCACCTGAAGTGGCGCGAAAAATCAATGACTATCTGGATGAGTCAAACTGTCGGACCTTTGCCGTGATTCCGCTGGTCAAACGGCCCGATGATGCACCTAACCTAGAACAGAAAAAACGACGTCGGGAGAAACCGGTCAAATTGGGTGCGCTGATCGTCGAATACTTCGATGCTGACGTGACGCAGGAGCAAATTGCAGATGACTGTGGTCTGATCGTCAGTCAGTCCCAGTTGGCACTGAATAATGCTCGCCGCCACAACGAAATTTTTATGGCACCCGTCTGGAAAAAATTGGGCTGGCTGCAAACGTTTTTGTTCCGTGACCACTTCGCCAAAACGATGACCGGGCTGGTTGCGTTTGCGGGGCTGGTGTTGGCGATGATTTTTGTGCCCACCGAGTTAAAGATGCATGTGGACGGGGTCATGCATCCCCAGATTCGCCAGAACATTTACGCCCAAACTCCCGGCACGGTCGATGAAATTTTCATTGATGAAGACAGCAGCGTCGAAGAAAGCACGCCGCTGATGAGGCTGAGGAATGTTGATCTGGAGGTTCAGCTGAACCAGACAGAAAAACAGCTGTTAACCCTGGAGTCTCAAATCGAGGGTTTGGAGTATCAGCTAAGCCAGGGGCGACGCGGCGATGCGGGGCAACGAGATTCGGGGGTCGATGCCGGTGCCCAATTCCAGATGCTCAAGGAGCAGAAGGCCAACCAGAAGGAACTGATGAAATTGCTGGAGAAAAAGCAGAAGATGCTCGACGTGAGGGCACCGCTGGCCGGCAGCGTGATCACACGTGATCCGCAACGATTGAAAGATTACCCCGTAAATCCCGGCCAGAAGTTGTTGACGATCAGCCAGTTGGATGGTCCGTGGGAGTTGGAGATCAAGATTCCACAGCACAAGATTGGCTATATTGATGATGCCATCCGCGTGGCAAAAGAGGATGACGAGGGGCGTCTGCTGCGGGTGACGTATATTGTCTCTACCAATCCCAACGCGACATTGGAGGGAGAGTTGGTGCGGATCAGTGACCGGACGTTCCCCGATGATCAGGGAGTGCCTCACTATCGCGGTGTGGTGCGAGCCCTTGATATTGAGAATCTCGAAAAACCTCGTCCGGGTGCCGGCGTGACGGCCAGCATCGAATGCGGTCAACGCTCGCTGGGGTTCCGCTGTTTCTATCAGCTGTGGGACTGGTACCGGACGCAGGTGATTTTTTAATCCGGGTGGTTTTACCCGGAACCGTTGGTCGTTTCGCCTACTTTCGGTTTATTGTTCTGTTCACTCATCGGCATTGTTGATGTCCATCGCGCTTCCTCCATCGGAAAAATCTCAGTACACCGGCACGCCGGTGCGGATGAAAATGCGACCGGACCTGACGTTCGACCTACAGGACTATCAGGGAGTTGAGTTCTGGGTGGTCAAGGAGCCGCTGGGCCAGAAGTACTTTCAGTTTCCTCCCAGTGTGTTCTATTTGCTGCAGGAGCTGGACGGTAACCAGACGATTGACGAACTTCAGGACAAGTATCACAAAAAATTTGCTCCCAAACGAATCACGCGCCAGGATCTGCAACAGTTGCTGACGCGGTTCCATAACGATGGATTGGTCACTTCGGATGTGAGCGGTCAGGGCGTCGAACTGCTCAAACGGGGCGAAAAAAATACGCGTATGGAGCGTTTCCAGACGCTGTCAAATGTTCTGGCGATTCGCTATCGCGGATTTGATCCGGAACTGATCCTAAATTGGTTGAACAAGTGGCTGTGGTGGATTTTTACGCTGCCATGTGTTTGCGTGGTGGCGATTGCGGCTTCGATCGCGATGTTGAGCGTACTGGCCAACTGGACAGCGTTTCAAAGTCGGTTACCGGGATTTGAAGCGTTCTTCGATCCGCATCAGTGGTATCTGTTTGTGGGGGTGCTGTGCGTTACCAAAGTTTGCCACGAATTTGGGCATGGGCTATCGTGTAAACGGCTGGGCGGTGAATGCCATGAAATTGGATTTATGTTACTGGTGCTGACACCCTGTTTGTACTGTAACGTATCCGATAGTTGGCGGTTGAATAATAAATGGCATCGGGCCGCGATTGGCGCGGCGGGAATGTATGTCGAAATTATCTTGGCGACGATCGCAACGTTTGTCTGGTGGTTCGCGCAGCCGGGACTGGTGGAGGAGATCTGTTTAAAGGTGATGCTGGTCAGTTCGGTCAGTACGGTATTGTTCAACGGAAACCCGTTGCTGCGTTTTGATGGATACTACATCCTGAGCGACCTTCTGGAGATACCGAACCTGGCGCAGAAATCGACCAAATCGCTCACCACATTGCTGGGGCGGCACTGGTTGGGGCTGGAGATCCCCGACGATCATCTGATGCCCACCAACCGGCCATGGGCGTTTGCAATGTTTACGACCGCGTCGTTTTGCTATCGCTGGTTAATCATGTTTTCGATTATCTACTTCCTGACCACGTGGCTGGAGCCATACGGGCTGGAGTCTGTCGGGATCGGGATCGCGCTGTTTTCCATGATCGGTATGGTCGTCATGCCGTGTTTCAAGCTTTACAAGTACATGTCAGTTCCGGGGCGGATGCATCAGGTGAAAAAGGTCAGATTCTTTTCGGTATTGGGCGCAATTTTATTGACGCTGGCGATCATCTTGCTGACGCCGCTGCCGCACTATTTACGCTGTTCGATGGTCGTCGTTCCCGACAGTCTGGAAACCATCTATATCGAGGAGGAGGGGATCCTCGAAGAGTGTCTGGTGCAGCCCGGCGACAAAGTCCGCAAGGGGCAACCGTTGGCTCGATTGTCGAATCTGGAACTGGAGCTGAACCTAGTGGAAAACGAGGGGAAGCTGCGAGCCAAGGAACTTGAGGTCGCCACGATGATGGCGGCCGGCGCGATCGACAATACCGGCCGCCACTTGGACCAGTTGACCATGTTGAATTCCGAGATCCGGGAATTGACCCAGTTGACTGAGAACCTGCGTCGGCAAAGTGAAAAACTGACCTTGCGATCGCGGTTTATGGAAGGCACGGTTTTGGAGACTCCCTACAAGCACCAGGTGACCAGTCGCGAGGAAGATCCCGACATGGATCAATCTGCATTGCTGTCGGACAAAAACTTCAGCGTCTCGGTCGCACGCGGACAGCGCTTTTGCGAGGTTGCTGATTTGTCAAAGTGGCAGGCGTATGTACTGCTGACCGAACACCAGATCAAATTCGCGAAAATTGGCAACGAGGCGGTGATGAAACTGTACTATCGCCCGTGGGAGAAGATCAAAGGGCCGATTGAGCAGATCGGCGTGACGGACATGTCGATTGACCGCGAAAACTACGAAATGAGCCAACAGAAGATCGCATCACTGGGCCAGCAGAACGATATTCCCGATCTGGTCCTGGAAATGGTGGCCCAGTATCAGAAACCGGAGTTGCAGTATTACGCCCGGGTGCCTTTGGAAAACGCCCAGAAACTGCGGATCGGTGTGGGTGGGCAGGCGCGTCTGTTCTCCGGTTACCGGTCGCTGGGAGCGCGATTCCTCTGGTGGATCAATCAGACGTTCCGAATGTAAAAGACACGTGCCGTGTTTTCCAAAGGACGTTTAGGTAATGTATTGTTAGGTAATGTATTGGGCCAGATCCATCAGGCAATGCACGAAGGGGATTTTGTCGGTCGGAATCCGTTCTGCATTTTTTGAATAACCGATCAGCACGCGCACGGTGATCGGCTCGCTATCGACCAAGGTGCCGTCACAGTCAAAAATTATGGCTTCTGAATCGGGGGGAATCATGGTCAACGGGGTTGTCGGGGACAGGATCGCAGTGGATCAAACGTGATCAATCTTGATCAAACGGGAGTATGTGAGAGAGCTAATTTAAAGATCGGTGGACCAGAAGGTTGGGTATTGAATCAACAGGCGGTCGAATTTCTTGCCCAGAAACGGATTCAGCAGCTCACGATCTTCGCCGACGTTTTCCAACAGCTTGCGGATGGCGGTTTCCTGTTCCTCGCGCCCACCGCCAAAATCCTCTGGCGACTGTGCATCCAGAATGACAGCTTTGCCAACGACGCCCGTCACCTGGAACCTGCGATCAAGGTCGCCGGAATTGGCAAGCCGGTTGTAGACTTCAAACGCCGCCTTGTAACGTTTTTGCGTCAGGTAGATTTCTCCCAGTCTGGCCATTGCGCGTTGGTGGTACAGGCGGGTTTTATTTTCTGCGTCACCGGCAGCGTCCACCGGAAAGTATTCCAGCACCGCTTGCCAGTGAGCCTCCTGACGAGGGAGTGCTGTTTTCCCTGACAGGTCGAAAGTGGACCAGTAGGTCGATTCATATTGTTGGTCCACCGTGGCCAGTTTCGCAACCGGTTGTTCCGGCAGGACATCGGTAGCGGCTTCGGTTTCCAGTGGATCGGCCGGTGGATTCTGATTGGCGATCCAGCGGCCACCCAACCATGCAGCCAGTGACATTGCAGCTGCGCCAATTCCGATCATCAGCGGCGTGCGAAACTGTGACGATGTTTTGCCCTCCATCGCCTGTTGCAGTTTGGTGCGTTGCGGGTTGGCCGAGGATTGACTGGTGATGGCGGCCGGAGAAATCTTGATATCGTTCAGTTCGTATGCTTCATCCAGATTGATCTGTTTGAGCACTCGTAATACTTCGTCGGCGGACTGTGGACGGTCTGCGGGCGATTTCTGGATCATGCTGTGAATCAGCGTGCAAACGGTATCCGGCAGGTCCGGTCGCAGTTCCCCCAATTGTATCGCGTCGTTCTTGACCTGCTTCATGGCGATCGCCAGTGCATTTTCACCATCAAATGGCGGGGCACCGGCCAACATATGGTAGGCGGTCACCCCCAGTGAGTAGAGATCGCTGCGAGCATCCAACGCTCCTCCTTCGACCTGTTCGGGGCTCATGTACAGCGGGGTGCCCATGGTGATACCGACCTTGGTCAGCGTATCGTTCAAGTCATCATTATTGATGCGTGCTAGGCCAAAATCAGTAACCTTGATTTCGCCGCTGTCGGACAGCATGATATTTTCCGGTTTGATGTCCCGATGGACCACCTGAAATTCATCTGCTTTCTGGATCGCCTGAGCCGTACCGACCATGATCTCCATGGCCAACTTGGGCTCGGCGGCCCCCTTGCGACGCAGCCATGTTTTCAGGTTTTGGCCCGGAATGTATTCCTGGGCAATGAAGTGGATGTTGTCGTGCTGGCCGACCTCGAAAATCTGCACGATATTGGCATGCACTAACGCGGCCGCAGCCCGGGCCTCACGTAAGAAACGATCAACGTAGGTGTTGTCGCTGGCGAGGTCTGCCCGCAGGACCTTGAGAGCAATCGGGCGTTGCAGCGACAGTTGGCGGGTCAGGTAGACATCTGCCATGCCGCCACGTCCCAGACGCTGCAGAACAAGGTAGTCGCCGATCGTGCGACCGGTCAGGTCGTTGCCGAAGTTCAGATTGTCAACACTCTGGGGCATGCGTTGGCTATGGTGTAGGACGCTGATTCCACCAGTATGTTTGCCAACAGGCTTTTTGACAACGTGGCTTGGCCGTTATTCATCATCCTCACCATGGGCGATCGCGGGCCAAAATTTGTCAAAGGCCTTTGGGTCAAGTGCATAATCGGGGCTGTTGTCTAGGTCGTGGCAGGAAAGACATAGGTTTTTCTCGGCTTGGGCGCGCGTCACGATCATTTCCTTCCGCAACGCCTCGTCTTCGTCACCGTTGTTTTCTGATTCGACGTGTGCCGATCCTGGCCCGTGACAGTTTTCGCAGCCATTACCATGCAGATGGGCATCGTTTTTAAGGTCGAGGAATCCTGTTTCGAAAGGAACGTAGCGTTGCGGATCCCAGCCAACGGCATGGCAGCTGACGCACTCCGGGTCAAAATTCCGTGTGACCCAAGTGCGTTCACCGGGATCGGTCAGGTCGGCGGTCGCTTTGGCGTGCGGCCCACCGTTTCCATCAACGCCGTTTTTCCAGATTTCATATTCGGCGTCATGGCAATCCGCACAGGCCTCGGAGCCGACGTATTTGTGTCCCGAGGGGTGCAGTTTTGGTTTGATATCTTCGAACTGTCCGTTCTCCCACAGCAGTTTTAATTGCTCCTGGTAGTCTTTAAAGACGGTCCGCATGTCCTTGTCGTCCTCGAACCGGGCGTCCATCGGAACGCGCTCGTACTTCAGCGACATGCCACCAGCAGTTTTGTAGATGCCCACAATCCCGGCGTACATGCCCTTGACGCCAACCTGAATGATTGAGGTCGTGTGGTTACCCGTTCGGATCACATCCGGTTGGAGTTTGGGATCGCCAGCACCGCCGGAAGTGATCAACACGTCGAAGATCGGAAACTTTTTCGCAATCGCCACACATTTGGCCGGTTCGCTCTGGGCAATTAGGATATTGATATCGCATTTTTCTGCAACCAGCGGGGTGGCAACCTGTTTCAAACCTTCGGTGACCGATAGTTTTTTAAGCCCGTCCACGTTGTTCAGTTTGGGAATGTGTTCGTCGCCAATGACGGAAGTGACGCCGATTTTCATCCCGTTTTGGGTAATGATTTTGTAGCGGTTGGTCGTATATTCGGCGTCCGCGATCGCGACGTTGGCACAAATGAAGGGGTTGTCATCACCGGCCACATTAAAGATCGTTTGCATTAAATCGATCCACGGAATTTCGACATCGTCGATGCCCAGACTAATGGCTTGGTATTTCATCTGGTTGCAAAGTGCATCGTAGGTGGTACCCAGTTTGATTTTTGCCTGTTGGCCTTTGCGGCGAATTTGGTTGCCGGCGTCGATATTGACCAGGTCCCAGCCGCGTTTCTGTAAAATGCTCTGGCAGGTTCTTCGTCGCAGCAGGCCACCCTTCTGTTTGTCCAGTCCCGTACAACCGCACGGTTCTATATATCCATGTAGCCGGCCGGTCACAAATAATGCCACTTGCGGTTTCTCCCAGTCCTTGACCAAATCTTCGGCAGGCGGGAACGTGGGATTCTCGGCGTCCGGTTCGCCGTCCGCGCTGGTGACCGGATTGGAAACGAAGGGATTGCTAGCAAGCAGAGCAAGTGGTTTGGCGATCAGTTGTTGAATCGTGGTGACCGGATTTCCGCAGCCAAGCGAGATAAGAATCAGGGCGCAGGCGAAACTGGCGAGCGCGAGTCGACCGGAGATCCAGAGAGTTTTCATTTAAAGTACCTGTTTTGCGATGGCACAGAAGCCGTGAGCGTAGTAAGTCGGCTGCGGAGCATGCTGGCCGGGACATCTGAAAACTGGAACAGGTGTCCAATGGAACCATACAATTCTTCGTCGTCGGGGTAAATGGCAACGGCAAACATTTGTGTATTTGAGCGTCTGGAATCCGTTGGTCACTTTGACACGTGAAAGTAGTCCAGCACCCATGTGTGGATCTGCGAATCGGCCACCGTTTGGTGGTTGGCGGCATTGCCGACACGCTCAATACCGGCGGTCGTCAATAGCACGCCGCGATGGTCGCCGCCGGCAGGGGATTGATGTTGCCAGTGATAGCCATGCGACCCCTTAATCAGCGTCGCATCCAGCGGCACCGACATGGTGCCCATGTCGAAACACAATTCCACCGGATCGTAGCCCGGTTTTTGGTGAATATCGACCGTTCGGGCAAACGCCGGGGCGCGGTTGTCGTCCTGCCACCAATAGTACGCTTGCCAACTGTTGGACGATGATGCCAGGACGATATCGCCGCTGCGTTCATGGTCCAGGTCGCCGCGTTCGTTGCCCGTCAGAACGCGCTCGATCCCTGCGACGGATCGGAAATGCCCGACGACTTTTTCAATCGTGCGCGGGTCACGGTCTTTGATGAACACATGGGAGAACTGATGGTCAACCATGGCCCAGGCATTACTGGCGGCGGTGTCCAAATGCTCGCCGTCTTCTTTTTCCTCGATCTGTAGCAGCCCGAGGGACCGCAGTTCGCGATTGGGATAGCTCACATGGTCCACCGGTGTGATCACGTATTCACTGGCAAACATCCAGTCGATATTTTGTTCATTGTCGGCCTCGGTCTTCAGGGCCGATTTGAATCCGGAGATCAGGCGACCGATGGTGTTGTCCAGATCCTTCAGAGCGGCAACCGCTTCGGCGCTGTCGGGGCCAAACTTCTGCGCCGCATAGTCCAGATGAGGCAGATAGAGGTAGAAGAAGCGCGGTTTAAATTCGGCTGCCGCGATGACGGCAGATTGAACGATCCAGTCCGTTGATTTGATATTTGCCAGCGGCCCCCAAAAGTGTTTTAGTGGAAAGTGCCCCAGCGACTCCAGTAACTGACCGTAGAACGACTGGGGTTTGGTGTAGCACCACAGGTCCTCGCTGCCATCGGGCTGGTGAATGGGCGCTGGCATGCAAACGTAATCCGCCCCACAACCCTTACTGAGCATCGGAAACCACGCGGCTGAAGAAATGCCATGCTGTTTCAACGTGTCCCAGATTTGCGGTTGTTGAATGACTTCGTTCCACGCCGTCCACATTTCAACCTTGTTCTGATCGCGCCAGAAGAAACCATTGGCCACCACGCCGTGCTCGCGCGGTGTTTTTCCGGTCAGCATCGTGGCCTGCGAAGGCCAGGTGACCGCCGGGAAAGCATGTTTGATTCGCGCAATATTGCCGTTGGCGAACAATTGACGCGTGTTG
>CALCJM010000127.1 GCA_937967505.1 uncultured Pirellulaceae bacterium
GGATTACTGTCAGGCCCCAAACCCAAGGGATCCTCACTGAGAAAACGCCCCAATTCTGCCGAATAACGACGCGCACGGTAGTCATAGGTCCCTGAAGCTTCATCCCACATCCGACCTGCGTAATAATGAGTCTGCTCAACTACCCCCGCAGATACTGACAGGTCAACCGGAGAAATCAGCGCGCCCGAGTCATCGAAGAATTGCTGCTGTCTGATATTCCCAAACGCATCGTAGTCGATCGTTTTTCTGATCCTGCCGGTGGAGTCGCCGATCTGACGAACAGAGTTTTGATGATCGCCGAACAGGTAAAGGATTGCATCGGCTTCATTAACCCCGGCAGCATCGCTAAACACGGTGTCAATCAGTGGCTGATCGGTGATTGGACCGTAAGTGTAAAGGTGCTCACGGGCAACCGCATTGCCCTCTATTTTCAGTTCTTCCCGCAGCACTCCATTTTCATAAGAGAAGTGTTCAACCGATTCGCCATCGGGATCTCCCTGTGTGATACGGACGACCTCGCCAGACGGATTGTACGTGTATTCTGTCCACTGGGTTGCAGGGGCAGTGTCGTCGGCGTGTGCGCTAACCCGGGTCAATCGGTTGAGATGGTCCCATTCAAATCGGCGGACCGAGCCATCTGCCAATGAGGTGCGCTGCGTCAGGTTGCCTTCGGCATCATAGGCGTACCGGTACGTCCCATCATTGATGATCCGGTTGGCGGGGCCGACTTCGACCGTTTGGCCGGCAACTTCAACGCGGTTACCGTTATCATCGTAGGTCAACCCTTTGCCGTCGTCGTCAGTCAACTGACCGTTGTCATCGTAACCGTAGTTTTTCCCGTCTGCGGCAACGCCGCCATCGTAAATATCAAAGCCACTGATTCGATTGGCCAGATCGTATTGGAAATCGTAGGTGCGCACCGTTGGTAAATGGTGGATGATTTGATCAATGCGTCCGACAGCATCGAACGAATAATCCGTTATCGTCGGATTAACCCACTGACCATCGGAATCACGGGTGCTACGGGAAACCGTGGCGACGGTATCATCGCCGTTGTAGGTGAATTGGAGCAAGGTGTCATTGCCGACATCATCGCCAACGGAGGTGTGTCGCTCTATCAGTCTGCCAAGGCTGTCATAGCTGTCGCGCGTGGCAACCTGGGCGAGCCCCGAGGGGGCACCATCCAGCAGCACACCGGATGTGGTAAAGATGGCGTCCTCCCATTGGACTTCGCCACCGGGAAGTAGCGATGGGACAAACCGGTAGTCATATTCCCGCACGACGGTCGGACGTTGTAATTCAGAGCCGACACTGGAATTGGTTTGTGACACCAACCGGCTCAAATCATCGTATTCAAACGACTGTGTTTCATTATTGGCGGTTTGCCGGATCAAGCGGCCTCCATCGTCGTAGACCCAAGTGCGCAGACCCGTTTCGGCTTGCGTTTCCGGGTCAAGCCACGTCTCGGATATCGCGCGATCGAGCGAGTCGTATTGGTAAACCATTCGACGGCCGTTGCGGTCGATGGTCTGCACATTATTACCGTTGCTGTCGAACAGCCATTGGCGCGTTTGGTTTTCGGCGTTGGTTTCTAGGATCTGGCGATTTAAATTGTCGTATTCGAATCGGGTGGTGTTCCCTTCGGCATCGGTGAAAGCCAGTGCATTGCCGACACTGTCCCAAGCGGATCGGGATACGGCCCCGTTGCCGTCCCAAGATGCGATCAGGTTGCCGTTTAAGTCGTAAGCAGATCGGGTGCGCTCTCCGAGCGTGTTAACGATTTCTACCGTATTACCGGCCGAGTCGTAGTGGTAACGGGTGGCAGAGCGGTCAGTTGGGCCGATATCAGGATCTGAACCAAATTCATAGCCTTCACCGGTCACGCTGTGTGGATCGACGGTCCAGATCTGACGATAGAGGTTGTCATAGCGGTAGGAAGTCACCCTTGCAGGGTTGGACGAAAGGTCAGTGGAGGTGAGCAGGTTACCGACAATGTCATAGGTGTAGGCGACTTCCGATTCGGCTGTACCGGTCTGTTTGTTGTAACCCGTTTGGACGTTGGTGATTCGCCCAAGCGCATCAAACGTCTGACGGGTGACTGTTGCTCGTGGATCGGAGAGGAATTGTGTTTCTACCTGGTTGCCACGCGCGTCGTACGTGAATCCGGTGCGTACCTCGTCGGTGTCGTAGATGCGAAAGTTGGAGAACGTTGCTTGAGGAATGGCTCCACCCCCCAGCAAGTTATAAAACACCAGGTAGTTCGCATTGGCCACCAGAGGCTGGGTGCTCCCGAGCAATTCACCGAGGCGAATCCTGATTTGGCTGGTTCCATCATCAAGCTCACCAACGAGGTGCTCGGGATTGACGCCTCGATAAGTTGAAACATCCACGCGACTCTGGACATCCTGTGAGCCTACATGAGTGTTGGTGTCAAATCCAACCCGTAGAAAAGGAGGGAGTCCACCGGAATCCAGGTCAAATTCTAGGACCGTATTAAAGTTGATAGTTTGGGGCTGAATTTCCAGATAGTAGACCCCGTCGCCCACGAGAGTGAAAGCTGAATTGTCATTTGACAGAGTGCTGTCTGGTGAGCCGACCAGCCCTGCGGGAGTGAAAATGGAATTGAATTCCAGGGTATCTGCCGGACGCCCCTCTCCAAAAGCCGTTGTGCTCTCAATCACCCGATTGAGGTTGTCATATTGACTTGTATTGACGATCCCAAGCGTATCAACAGACTCTAGGACATTTCCTGCCGCGTCGTACTGCCATGTCGCGATCAGATCAGAACCATCGATTGCAGCACCAATGGTCGATTCCGAGACCGGGCGATTGCGTTTGTCAAAAGTTGTACGGGTGGTTCGGGTGTCGTCTCCACCCCCACGAATCTCCCGAACTTCCACTACATTACCGAACCCGTCGTACTTCGTTTCTGTCCTAGGGCGTGGCAGGTTGGGCGCGCCGTCAACTCCTCCGGGAACTGGAAGGTTCACAGCGGTCGATCGGCCCAGTGCATCAAATTCGTAGTTGGTACTACGGCCCAGCCCGTCAGTCGATTCAATCAGGTTGCCACCCAAATCATATTCGAAGTGACTGGTGACCCACTGGTCCATTCGCACCGCATCGGCCGACAAAGCACCAGCAGCCTCACCGGCAAGGCGTACCGCCACGGTTTGTCCTGGTTGAAGATCAATCAACCCACTTTCTTTATTTTGCCAGAGTTGAAGCGCTACGAGTGACGTGGTTGCGAATTGCTGATCCACTACCACCCACGAAATATTATTTTGCGCATGCTCTTCCGTGAAAGTCGGTGCGTTATGATGCTGGCCACGTTCCATACGTGCTACTGGTACGCCATCGACCAAAACGATCAATTTTGCATTCTCATTCGCCAGCGCATCTGCGGTGATGCTAACCCGGTAGCTGCCTGCACTGGTGGTTTCGGGAAAGGTCCACGTCGCATAGTTCGCGTTGAAGTTGGTCCATTTCGATGCTTCATTCCCCCATGCCTGTGCATCGGCGACCCGTTCCGGTGAACCGGTGGCATTGAATCCAATGGCGTCTGCATTATCCACAATTGTGGAATGCCATTGCGACGTTGACCGGAGCCTGCCAAGGCTGTCATACTCATTGTAGACCTTGACTCCACGCGCATCGGTTTCCGCAACCACTCTTCCAACTTCATCGAATTCAACAGACGAAGCGGGAGCCTGCAAAGGTCCATTGCCGTCCGGATCAGATGAATGGGCAGAGATAACCCGGCCAAGTGAATCGTAACGTGAGTAACCGGAATTAAACAATGCGTCGGTGGAAGAAACAGCGCGACCAACGGCATCATAAAATACCCGGCTGACATTGTCGGGGGTCTGTGAAGTGGTCGCCACCACACGATTCAGACGATCATATTTAAACCAGGTGGCGGTTTCATCTGGGCCCGTCGGAGAACCGTTGGTGTACTCCCGAAGGACACGCCCCGCATTGTCCCGCTCCACGCGCTGATAGAGGCTTTCCAACGGTCCTTCTCCGTCGGCATCCGGGAATATGGTTTTCACCTGACGACCAAACGCATCGTATTCTGTTTTTGTTGACCGGCCCAGCTCATCTATCGATTCGATCAGCCTACCGGCATTGTCGAAACGCGTTTGCAAGACCGTTCCATCAGCCTGGATAGTCTGAATTCTTCGTCCCTGATTGTCGTAGATATAGGTTGCAACCTTGACATGTTCCTGCGTGCGATCAAACAGTCCGTCCGCCATCCGGATGTCGTCAGGATTAACCTGAGTGGCGTCAATGATCGCCGCCTGCACCATTTGTCCTCTGGCGTTGTAGAGGTTTCGAGTAACCAGCAGAGGTATCGCACCGGCATCAGGGCCGTCAAATTGTGTAGATTTTATGACGCGATTGAGTCTATCGTATTCGACCTCGGTCAAGTTTCCACGCGCGTCCACCGTTTCAATCAGCCGTCCCAAAGAATCATAGCGGTTTTCGGTTTGAACCGTCGCTTCAGTGACGCCGTTTGTTATTACGTCGTGGCTGGCTGTGCGTTGGCGTCCTAAAGAATCATAGGTAAAATTGGTCTGCGCTCCTGTCGCATCGATTGTCGCGACCAAACGCCCGGCACCATCGTAAACGTTGCGAGCTGACGTTCCGTCGGCGGCAAAGGTTTGGACCACGCGGTTCCTACTGTCATAAACATTTTCAGTTGTGTTACCCTGCGCGTCGGTAGCAGATATTACGTTTCCGACATCGTCATACTGGAATCGGGTGGATGTTCCGTCGTGGGCGATCTGAGCGGCGACTTGTCCTCGATCGGTGTAAATTGTCCGGCCAGTGGAATTCAGCGCATCCCAAGTCTGGAGCGCTTTCCCGTCGTTGCTGTACCGGTACCGCCGCAGTCCAACATCATCGTAATGTTCAGTCTGTTGATAAATTCTGAAGTTGGAAAATGTGGATTTGAAACTTATTCCGGCTTCAGGATAATTGTTGACGTTGTGAATCAAATCAATGCGCTGATAGTCACCTTCCAGCCCCAGTTCGGTCAGGTTGATGCGGTAGTGTCGCCAACCATCACCACCAACATATTCAAGGTCATGGGTGTTTGCACCCGGATTCCATGCACCGGTGACTTTAAACGTCTGGTGAGAGACACCATCACCGATCAGGCGAAATCCATGCAAATGCCCGGCGGTGCCTGTTCCCAAATACTCGAACTCAAGGATTGTCGGGCCGGAATTTGCGGTAGGTCCCGTTTCACCGGAGACATTCAGGCTGCTGCTACTCAAACCGATAGCAAATGTGCTTCCATTAAGCTGCAGCGTCCTGCCTTCATCGATCGCACCGACACGTGATTCAAGATGTGCCGGAATGCTTAATTCGTCAAATTGATAGTGGTCATTGTTTGGTGTCTGCCATGACCGGATGACGCGACCTTGCGAATCACGTTCGAAAACACTTCCCACGCCCGTCACATCAGTTTGAAAGGTAACGTTGCCATGGTGGTCGTAAAAGGTGCGCGTTGGCGCTTGTCCATCGACCTGGGTAGCCACCCGTTGCCCGGCACGGTTGTACTGATAGGTGACTCCAACGGCAGGTTCTGCGCCGCCGGAAGTAGTTGGACCATGGGGTTCAACTGTTTTTTTCACCTTCCCACGCTGCCCCGGGTTTTGATCAGCAATATCGTACCTGATATACGTGGTCACATTGCCTTCAGCGTCGGTGCTGCTTACTATATCGCCTCGGCCATTTCGGGCCAAACTGGATTTGATTTCAACGCCGCCAGGTTCCGGGATCAGTTCTCCATCGGGATCATCTATGGGGAGAACAAATTTACGCACTGTTGTTTCACTGATCTCGCTAATGTACTGAAGGCTTTTATTCTCCGACACGAAGTAGCTGAATTCTGTTTTGACATTGTCTGGAGAAAGTGAGCTTTTTAGTTCACCAAATCGTCTCACACCTGGTGCATTGTCTTCCGCACCGTAGTACTCAAGCCGGGTCGTCGCCCCCGTTACGTCACTGGATGACAGTAACAGTCCTTCCTGTGGCGAGTCTGCCGCACCCCATTGATATTCCCGGAAAGTGCCATCAGCATGTCTCTGCCGTTCAAGCAATCCGTCGTTACGATGGTATAGCGTCGTCGTATTGCCGTTTTGATCGGTGAATTCCGTGACGTTCCTGAACAGGTCGTAATTGTACGACCGGGTTACGGTGTCATGTTGATCGAGAGTACCCTGCTTGCGAATACTGGTCAGAACTTTGAAAGCGCGGCGATTCGAGAAATATTCGTACTGATATGTTTGCCCTGTCTCTGGCTCAATGACGGCACGCAACATGCCAATTCGGGAATCATCAGGCCCCCCCAAGTCACTCTCGGTGAAATAGACGTATTCATTTTTGGTGCCATCGTTATCAGAATCTGCTGAAACCAATCGGCGCTGTGAAACTGCATTGCCTGTGAAACCTGCCGCCAAGACAAATCGTGCCGTATGAAGTTTTTCTCCCCGGTCAAACTTCGAGACTTCAATCTCGGTGCCGTCGTTGCGGTATGCAAACCTCAACTCTCGCGGTAACGCGGAAGTATCCTTCACGGATTGTAATTGCAAATTGCCGGGACCGTCCTGATAGGTCAATTCGACGCTTTGCCCATACTTGCTGGTAATTTGGTGGAGGCGTCCAATAACCACTTCACCGAAATCACCCGAGGATTCAGCCACCATCTCAAACGTGTAGGACATCCCGTTGGATTCCTGATATTTGAACGATGCCAGTGTATCGTCAGGACGACGACTGGCGATCAGGTTTCCCCTGAGGGAATGCGGCAATATATATTCGCCGTCCGTGTCCGACCACTCAATCAGGTGAGTTGATCCATCGCCCTGCAGCCATTTAATAACGTCGTGGGAACCACCGCTATCCGCACCTGATTCCAGAGACAGTACGCCGGTGAACGAATGGGTCCAACCAACCCCAAGTCCCACATCGAGGTCGCTTTGCGCGTTGTATGTCCGAGCAAGATTGAGCGAGATATCATTGTTCGGGAATTGGAAGTCCAGTTCACTGCGTGATAGATTGCCATTAACTGCGTTAACAGGACCCAAATCGACTTGCTGACTGTTTGAAGAATCTTCTACAGCAGCCAATGCATTGATGCCACCACTAAATCCGCCATTGGTGACTCGACCCGAGGAATCTGAGATCAAGAAAGTACCGTTTTCCGAGTCCGTTTCAAACAGCGCCACAGAACCTTCCCAAGAATTGAGCTTGGTCTGATGGAAGGGTATGATTGCTCGACTACTGGTGACAATCGCTTCGTTGTTGAGCTTGTCCCAAACAAGATCCGCGAGCGGGTTACTTCCATCTGCTCGCTGATGGGATCGCAATTTGTAGGTTAGCCAGTCTTTGGTTATGGAGTTGTTGTTCGGACCATATTGTGCTAACGGGCGATAAACGAGATCTGGCACACCTTCTTCAATCGTTCGGCCCGTCCACAAATCTTCTGGAATCTCATGGCCCTGATCGTCTTCCCTTGAAGTCCTACCAATGTCTTTTCCAAGGTTGCCTCGCCAGTATATGCTAATGCTGTTGTCTGGATTTCTCACACTCTCGAGCACAATCAGGCCATCGACGAGGTCTTGGACACTCGTATCAACACGATTGTCAAATGCATTCTTGATTCCACGGATTGTGGAAATCGTTTCAGTGCTGGTAATTTGCTCAATCACGCTATGTTCTAACGCTGATGAATGCCAGCCCGACAATTGAGTGGCTTCGTACTCGTTCAGCCCGGTATCGACCGAGAGGCTTCTGACGTCGAATACAGGGAGGTCAAACCCGAGGCCAACCGGAACGATTGGGAACTGGAGGTAATCCCGTGCCTCATCGGGAATGGTGTACAGCTGATTAGTCGAGGTTACCAATCCAGAGGATACCGACTGATCGACTTCGACGGAATGGAAGAGTTCGTTGACCGTTTGATTACTCTCGTTTACACCGAACCAGTAGCGTGCATTGAGATACGCCTGCAGAGCAGAAATATCCTCCAAGTCATTCCCGTCCTGCAGTGCCGCGTTTAGCTCTTCCTGAAGCTGGACAAGATGCTCTCGCGAGTATTGTTGAGCGTTGATACCCAGCGTTACAATTTCGTCAGGCCTTCGATTGTACTTCTGAATTCTGGGTGCCGACTGCGAAAGCGCTAGGGGTTGATGGTGGGTAGCCGTAAGCTCAATCTCATCGTCATGGTCAAAACGACGACTCGACAGTGACTGCACAGTATTGCCGTCGATCGTAAGTTGCGGAATAAAATCGCCGTCTGCATTAGGTAAATTTTGATATACAATTTGAGACAGGCTATGCTCGGCAGTTGTGAATTCGTGCTCAAAACTGGAATTAGAAACTTGGGGATAATCTGTATAGTAGAAGTGCCCGTAGTACTGATTATCCTCCAAGCCAAATATGCTAGTTCCATTAAGTGGAGCAAACCAAAGGCTTTCGAGTGTTTGTCCCGCCATACTGCTCAGGTCGAGCTGGTAGGTGCCACGCGTGCTCGTTCTGTAAAATGGTACGTCCACCCCCTGTTCACCATTGATCCGGATCCCATGCTGCTTGCCAAAAGAGGGGCTTCCTCGGTGGCTTCTAAACTGAAAGTATAAAGAACTGTTACTGCCAATGACTTTGTGCGGCTGAGCAAAATAGACATCCTTAAAGTCCTTTGAGCCGATGTTCAAAAACCCATTGCTATTTGGCATTGGGGACGAAATGGTCAATGCCTCTTCTTCGATTTCATGGCCACCGCTGTTAACAGAAATTGAATTCCAGTGGGTAAACTGATTGCGTAGCGCAGTGTTTCCAGTAATGGCCTGCATGTTGTCAAACAACTGCAACGCACCGGTGACCTTCAACCCGTCTGCGAGAACAATTTCAGAGGCGTTCGAATTGCTGCTAGGAAGCTGGAAGAATCTCTGTTGAATAATTGCGGAACTCAGACGAGCTTCCGCCAACGATTTGCCTTGTGCTGTCAGCGCCTGCTGCACCTGAGTTTCATACCACTCAACAGGCAATTCGTTTCGCCCTGAAGTTGTCAGGTATTCGACTTCATCAAAACTGCCATTGAGCCCATTGTTGGTGCCGGAAAGCTCAACTCGCGCGGAATCCTGCGACTGCTTGAACTTCCACGATGGGTCAAGGTAGAAATCTGTCAGCCCTTCGGACGTTGGTGCCTTGACCTGCACCCAGACATGACGAAATTCTACACCCGCATCAGTAGCAACAGCGTCCTTGTCAAATGAAGCCCTCACGACTTCAAGAGCGGCGACATCCGTTTTCACACCCAACCATGACCGTACCTGTCCAAAATCAGCATTCACTTTCCCGAACACCAGATCCGCTTCAAAGCCGGCCTGCTCCAGTCGATCCACCAGCAGCGCGGACTGGTCCCACGGATTTCCCGCTTTGGTTTCCGCCGTCGCTTGTGGCCCTTTCAGCAGACCTGCGTAAAACTCAAGTTCAACATTGTTGTAGACATCGGAAAACAGATCGACAACTTGCTGGTAGGGAGCCTCAACGTCGGCAACCAGATTCGTTCCGGCCACTCGCTGACTTGAAAACCACTGGCCCCAGTCTTCAGCGGTTTCGGCAAACCAATTTGCATCCCCGGTTCCCAAAGAAACACGCGCCGTGTCACCGCCGTCTCGCCCAACAAGATCATCAATTCCATCGCGATTGACGTCACCAACGGTAATTGTCCAACGCCCTCCATCAGCTGTGAAATTTGAAGGGGTAGTGAGCGACAGGCCTGCATTGATTATTGCAAAATCATAACTGATATCGCTGAAGTCAATGATTTTCCATGGAGAGCTGGAATGCGCACGTCCCAACAACTCCTTTGCACCGTCTCCGTCAAAATCTCCAACCAAAGTTTCGTCAAAGCTGTTGTAAATTCCGGAGGTGTGGATGGAAAACCGGTAACCATCGGAAATTGCGGCGATCCGCTCGGAGGTTGCAGAATCCAGCATCCAGAGATCATCACGTCCATCACCATTAAGATCCGCAACCACTGTCTTTCCGGGCGTGGAAAGATTCGACAGCGTCGCGGAAATTACAGGTGCATCAAAACGGGCACCTGTTGAATAAGCGATCTCCAAATTGCCCGATTCACGGTTGACGCCGGCAACGTCATATCTGCCATCGCCATTGAAGTCGCCAGTGGACACATCATCCCATTGCCCCCAAGCTTGATGATCAACTCCCCACCCGGACAGATTGTCAAATGAGACGAACAATCCATTTTGAGCGTTCGCATCATCGGAAATCTTGCTTTCAACGACCGTCCACCCATCGCCGCCTTCAAACTGTGCTAGGACATCGTCACGTCCGTCTCCGTTGAAGTCACCAACCCGTGAACGCTGCAATGCCGATCCTGCGTTCCCGGCTGATGAGATGAAACTCCAATTAGCGTTTCCACCGACATTATTCACGACCCAGAATGCGGAGCCGGCACCAATCGACGCCCTGTCTATCAGGTCGATGCTGCCATCCGCATTAAAGTCACCGACCAACGGCGAATCAACAACATCAAGCTGATTGGACGCTAACAGCTTGATTACGACGGCATCACCACTTGGAGCATCAGCAGCGATCGGCTGGCTCTTTCCACCGACATAAATTTCGCCGTTGGCTCCAACCGTAATCGCATGCGCTTTTCCAAGCCCACCCCCCACACCAATGGACAATTTACCGTCAGTGCCAAAACTTTTGTCCGGTGAACCGTCCGTATTCAAGCGCGCCACGGCGATCTGCCCAGTTTCAATACCGTTAACGGTCGCTGTGGTTCCACCCGCGATGAGAATTTTCCCGTCTTCCTGAAGCACACCTTGCAGTCCACGGTCCTCTCCCATGAAGTGAACTGTCGCAACCCCATCTGTGCCAAAGCCACTATCAATCAATCCATCTTTGGTGAATTTGATCGCAAGGAAGTCGGATAGCGTGCTGCCTTGCTGGCTCCATCCCGTAACAATCAGGCTGTCGTCACTGTTGCGCAACAGAGAGTAAGAACCTCCGGCTATTGCCGCGGTTGCGATGCCGTTGCCATCCGGGCCAAATGACGGATCCGGCGTTCCTGTCGGGGTCAATCGTACTACTGCAGGCCGCACGCCAACCGATGGCAGCGTGGCGCGTCCGGCAACAACGACAGCGCCATCAGACTGCACGACCAATGACCCGGCCTGATCGTCGCCTGCTGCGATATCAATTTTTGCGATTCCATTGGTGCCGTAGGTGTCGTCCAACCTGCCATTGACCGTAGATAGTTTGGCAACCACCATGTCACCTGCGGTTGTGTCACCGATAAATTTGTCGGCTGACCCAACTACGAAAATCTGGTCACCCACGACCTTGATTGATTGGGCAAAGTCATCGCTGAATTGCGATTCTCCCCGGGCCGTTGCGACATCGAAAACAACTTGGCCATCTTGACCGAAACTACGGTCAATCGATCCGTCGATATTGTAACGAACTATCAAGATGTCATCGTCAGTCCGGCTGGTCGATGTTCGTCCCACCTGCAGAATCTTGCCATCATCCTGCAACGCGATCGCACTTGAAGACTCATCAGCAAACCCTGATTCCAGACGATTAAAAACGGCCCTTCCACGATGGCCAAAGCTCTGGTCCGGTGATCCATCAGGATTTAAACGCGCGAGTATAAAATCGCTTCCCGCTTCTGTAATCTGTTGTATTCGGAAGTTGGCAAGATTTATTTGATTGCTGGCACCGCTGTGATAGTTGACCAATGCCAAGGCTTTAATATAGGCGGTACCCGGTCTGAAACCATCAAATGCGAACTCATTTCGTCCACCACCGACTACCACGGTCAAATCCTCCGACTCTTCTCCCAACACGCGGTTGACTCCGAGCGCGTAGTTATAGGCAGCTGACCCCTGCGTATTTCTGACAGCGGTTCCCTGCGCGATTGTTGCTCCGGTCCAAGGGGCACTCAGCGTAATTACATTGCCATTGACCCCACCTTCGGCCCAAAGATTGCGGTGATAATTCCGAGTGTATGTGTAGTCGTCATAGACATGCCCAGAACGATCAGCATACCCGTACCATGCGAGGGTGCGGGTATGCTCCACTGAACCGTCGTACCAACCGGTCGCGTCATCCAACACGATCTCAGTATCGCCGTATTCAAGCGCTTTCGCCAATCGAGTGTCAGCAGAGCCCGGGCGCTTGTAGTAGTGGAATGGTTTAATCGAGTTCTTATCGACGTCATAGCCAATAAAACCAAGGTGGTGTTTCGCCAACGGACTAATCAATCCGCCCTGACCATCACCAGACGACGCTTCTACAGATATCCGATAAGAAGAATTTTCGTCAACGGGGTAATAATCGGAGCTAACGATAGCCTCACGACTAACCGTAGACCTAGAATCGCTGCCCCTCAAGTCGAACTGATGTTCCACACCAACCTGTTCTTCAAAATCAACCGATGAGCCCGCGACTAAAACTTTTCCGTTGGGTTGAACCAGCAAACTGCTTGCAGTAGCTTCTTGGGCTTTTTCTATGACTCGCTGCACCCGGAAGTTACCAAAGTTGAGCTGATTCCCGGCAACACGATTCCAGTTGGTTAACACCACCCCCTGATGTACGCAGTACCAGGGCGGTAAGTTGCATGGACCTGCTGATCGTGAACACCGCCCAGCACCGCACTAATTTTTTCGGTGGCTTCTCCTACCTCGCGGTTGGCCCCAAGCAAATAGTTATACGTGTGATGAGATTGCGTGTTTCTGACAGCAGTCCCCTTCGCGATCGTTGGCCCATCCCACGGATCTCGCAGGGTAATGATGTTGCCATTGACCGCCCCTGCATCCCAAAGATTGCGACGATAATTTTGGGTATAGGTGTAATCTTCGTAAACGTGCCCGGTACTGTCTGCGTATCCATACCAAGCGATCGTGCGCGCGCTCCGTGCCGTGCCATTGTGCCAGCCCGATGCATCATCAAGCCTTATTTCAGTATCACCGGCCTCGAGCGCTCGTGCGAGACGGGTGTCAGTTGAGCCCGCGTGCTGGTGGTATTGGTATGGAGAGATGTACTTCTTATCGATGTCATACGCAATGAAGCCGAGATAATGCTTCGCTGCCGAGTTAACCGAACCGCCTTGGCCATCGCCTGAGGAGGCCTCGATTGACAACCGGTAAGCAGAGTTTTGATCAACGGGGAAATACTCGGCACTCCTCAGGTTCTTTTTTTCTGTCGTAGATTTGAAACTAGCGCCATCAAAAGTAAACTGGTGCTCTTCTCCAACTGCTTCTTCAAAGCCGCCAGAGGAACCCGCTACGAGAACCTTGCCGCTATCTCCAAACGAACCATCCACTTCCAACGATGTGGTATCCACGAGGCCATTTTCAGAAGTCGTTGTCACAGAAATCGAGTAGTTTCCAGGGACTTCGTAGCCATGCGTCACTGAATTTTGCCGGCCATTGCCGGTCGTTACCTGCCCATCTCCCCATGCGACTTCCCAATTTGCGAGTGCCCCATCGGCTGTCGAGTAAGAAGTCAGGTCGAGCGTGACCGTCTCGCCCAGCGAAAGATAGTTTTGACCGTTTTGCAAACCAACAGTCAAATCACCGGCTAAAAACCTTCTTGGTTCAAGTGAACCATATTCGATTCCAGCTCTTTTTACCCTCGAGTTTCTTGGGTTAGACCGTGTTTTCTTTCGAACTACTTTGTAGCCGAGGTTTCTGATTGTCTTGTTCCAAGAAATGAAAGGCAATTTCATGCGAAGTGTATCCTTACAGAAATGACTGGCCAGAGAATTAGGCGAGCGGAATATGATTGAAAGTCAATCGGACAAAGATTTTTGTCGTGCTTCGATTCTATTGGTCCTACCTAGCCGCCTCAAGGAGGGGCAAGGTTCTCATTCAGAAACATTCACAAAAGAGAAATTCACAGAATAGAACCGCAGTCGGTCCCGGGTTTGCTTGAGAGTATTGTCTTTCAATAGTGTTGGAGCAGATTGAACTTCATTACAGTCGATTGGCAGTTGAAAGCTTACCGTTGACGATGCTGGCAGCGTCGCCAACGGATGGTAAATTCCTAACTGCCATTCGCCTAAACGAAAGTAAAAATGGATTTCATAAAGGTTATCGTGCATCGAGCGCTGCCAAACATTCTGAACTGGCAGACATGAAAAAGACGGGACAGCGTAAATCAGGAATCGCCCCCAACCTCTTGAAGAGAATCAACAACAGCAGTTGGCTCCTTTCGCTGGGCGGACCATCACGGTTACATTCGACGCCTTTTAGACTAAACTGGCCTATCACGTTTTGCTTGTGCACGACTCCTGAACGCCTACCGCCCTCTTGTCAATGATCCACGCCAGCCGCCTGACCAAGATTTATGGTGATCCGGAAAACGGACTAAAAGCCATCGACGGGTTGAACTTGAAGATCGAACAAGGGCAACGCGTGGCGCTACTGGGCCGATCAGGGTCGGGGAAATCGACGCTGCTGAATATCTTGGCCGGGCTGGACCGTCCCACCAGCGGTGAACTGATTGTGGCCGGTAAATCCCTGTTCGAACTCTCACCGGCGGAAATCGCACACTACCGAATGACGTCCGTCGGCGTTGTGTTTCAGTCTTTCCAGCTAATCTCTCACCGGACGGCTGCACAAAACGTAGAACTGCCGCTGATTCTAGCCGGCGTCCACGCGGCCCAACGCAAATCGCGCGTCGATGAATGCCTGCAACGTGCAGCGATCGACCACCGGCGCGACCACAAACCAACCCAGCTGTCCGGTGGCGAGCAGCAGCGCGTGGCCATCGCCCGCGCGATCGTGGCCAAACCACCACTGCTGCTGGCGGATGAACCGACCGGCAATCTCGATACCCAAACCGCCGAACAGGTCACCCGACTGATGCTGGATGTTGTCGCCGAAAACAATGCGACGCTGGTGCTGATTACCCACGACCAAGAATTGGCCAAAACGTGCGCCACGCGTACACTGCAAATGCAGGATGGTCAGTTTATCTCCGATACGGCCCTCCCGGAAACAGGCGCACGCTCCGCAGGAGCTACCGTATGAGAAACCGGATGGGCTACTGGGATACTGTGTTGATGGCGATCCACAATTTGTGCTCGCGCAAAATGCGGACCGCGCTCAATTTATTGGGTGTGGTAATCAGCTCTGTCCTGCTGTTGATGACATTTGCCGCCACGCGCGGGGCCAGCGATGGCATCATGAACATCATCGACAGCTCCAATCAGGCCCGGCAGTTTCTGATTCTCGCATCGCCCAATCAAAACACCAAAGTCCCGGAATCTGCGGTAAAAATTGAAGGCGATGTCGATCCGTGGCGGCGGAAGCGACTGGAAAAGGCTCTACGAAAAAAATGGATCGCTGCCAACGCGAAACGGATCTACCTGACCGAGGATATCCTGACCCGGTTGCGGTCCATCGAAGGTGTCGTCTCCATTTCTCCACGATCGCCATTAAATGCCAAATTCACCCTCCAAACAGAATCAGATACTCCGCAAACAACCCGAGGGTCATTGATTGGCATCTGGCCTGACGATCCCGCGGTCAAGCAACGTCTGGTCGCCGGAGCCATTCCCGCAACCAGCGATGCCGATGGAATTCTGTTGGACGAATTCACCGCGTATAAACTTGGCTACCACAGCCAGGAACAACTTGATTCACTGGTCGATCGTCAGCTGGAGGCGCACATCAACATCGGACAGATCGGTAAAAGCAGGCCCACCGCCAATTTGCTTCGCGCTCTGGGTCCGGCCGCCAGCCAAATCGACCTGAATGCACTGGCGGGGTTTTCGCTGGCGGTTAATCAACTGTTCAAAAAGATGGATGACACCGATTTAACCCCGCAAGAAAGATCTGATTTGCAGTTGGGCATGAAACAATTGGCCGCCGTCACCGCAAATTTACCTGAAAAAACCCGCTCGAAGGCTGCGAACAAAAGTAGTCTGAGCAAAAGCAGCTCGAACAAAAGTAGTCCCGGGACAGGCACCCCAAAATCAGAATCGGGGTCCAAACCCAACCTCAAACCTGAACCCAATGTGCGCGATCTTGTTATCCGTGGCGTCCTGAAGCGCCCGTTAGAGGAAGAGGGTTTTGGGTTTCTGCAATTTACCGGTGCGCCGCGTTTGGCCAGCGTGTACATCAATTCCAAACAAAAAGAGCCGCTAAATTTCTTGCGGAAAGGGTTTCCCGGATTCTGGAGTGCTGCCGGCGAGGTCGCAACCGCAGACCAGTTGCCTACAGTCGTCCGTACGATCGAAGACATGGGTCTGTCGGTGCGATCGGCGGTTGCGATTGTGGAAAAACTGGAAAACGAAGTCGGCAAAGCCCGATTGGCAATCGGGGCGGTGGCGTTATTGATCCTGTTGGTCGCCGCACTTGGCATCTCCAACACCATGATCATCGCCGTCATGGAACGCACCCCTGAATTCGGCATCATGAAATCCCTCGGCGCGACCGATAAACAGGTGCTGTGGCTGGTGCTGTTGGAGGGCCTGACCACAGGATTATTGGGGGCCGCACTCGCTTTGGTGGTTTCGTTATCTGTGGCCCCTGCCGCTGGCCAGTTGTGTCGACACTACATTGAAGCGCGTCTCAAGGGCAGCTTTGACCAGTCTATTTTTTCCTTTGCAGCCAGCGAGGTGATGATTGTGTTTGCTCTCGCCGGAGCCGTCTGCACGTTTGCCAGCCTGCTGCCGGCGTGGCGCGCGGCAAAACTGGATCCGGTCGTGGCCATGAAAAAATAGCGTGGCCCGCACGGCCTGTGATCACCCTGCCTAAAATGCATGCGGCGTCGGAATCGCAGCGGTCATCGCGCCCGAATGCGTCATGGGGATCGCCGCCGCAGGATCCGGTGCCGCGCTGCAGGATTCGATTCGCAGATGGTGATTCATCGCCATTTCACTGGCCTCAACTCGATCGACACCCTCGGCGGTGATGGCAAATCCGCCGTTCTCTTCACGCTTGATCCAGCCCTTTTCGCGAAAATACCACAGGTGAAAACTCAACACCTCTGTCGGCAACTTCATCATCTTTTCGATCGTTAACGTACCGATCGCCGGACTGTTTTCGTTCTGTCGGCGGCGAGCGTAAAAAAGGCACAGCAATTCATGGCGATCGGCGGTATCCGGTCCGGCCTGCCGGGCATGTTCGGCCAGACCGGCGTTGTCTTTCTGTTCCTGCTGTAGCTTTGCATCGTAGGTCGCACGAGAAACCGGGTCGCGCAGATTCTCAAACGCCTTTACCAGAAAGCTAAATTTTTCCTTGTCTCCCCCGGCATCCGGATGATGTTTGGTGGCCAAGTAGCGAAACATGCGTTCAATGGTGTCCTGATTGGCACCCGTGCTCAATTCCAGAATTTCGTAGTAATTTTGGGCAGTCTTGGACATCGATGAAAGCTCGCTGGTAAAACATTGAGATGATCTTTTTCTCTTTGTTCATGCAAACCGGATACCAAGTAGATATCCAAGACAAAACCACAAAAACCTCGCGATATTGCCAACCACCTCTATCCAATGTCGCTTTTTTGAAACACGCTCCGTTGCCATAGGCAACCATTGCATCAACATTGACGGGCCGCACGTCTCAAAAGCGTCAGTGAAGGTGAATCAATACTTCGCGGTTAAACGCGTAACAGCGGTACAGTTATCGCTGAACCAACGACCGCTACTGCCGGCATGCGCAACAGACTTCAGGAAGAAGGGTAAGTTCCAATGAAACCTGCCGGTACGTCTCGACCTGAATCACCCACGTGGAAAAAATCCGCGTTGGCCGTCAGCGGCGTCCTGTTGATCCTATCCGGACTCCTTCATGCCGGGGCGATGCTATTGATGGACACCACGCCGGCCCAGTGGGAGGGACCGCTTTCGATCAGGAAACCAATTTTATTCGGTATTTCCACCGGGCTTACTTTGCTTTCGCTGGCGTGGATTCACCAGCACCTGTTCCCGCGCCGTTACGATCGAATCGCCAATCCTTTGCTGGCCATCGCCTTAGTTGTCGAAGTCGGTTTGATCACGATGCAGTACTGGCGGGGCACAGCATCTCATTTTAATCAGGGCGCTGTCTTCGACCGATGGATTGACACGTCTATCACGGCGTTAATTATTTTTGCAACGGTTGTCATTTTCGATACAACGCGGCGCTCATTCCAGCCGATGCGGGCCGCGAACGACATGCAACTGGCAATACGAAGCGGCCTGATATTTTTGTGTGCGTCCTGTGCAATCGGATTTTTTATGTTGTTCTATGGGAATTACCGAGCCACGGTAGGACTAGATCCGGGACTGTACGGAGCGGCAGGAGTGATGAAGTTCCCCCATGGGATTACCATTCATGCGATTCAGTACCTGCCCGTTTTTTCTTGGGCGATGACATGGATGGCAGTAAACCAACACCAACGAAAAGCGGCAATGAGATACGCGGTCGCGGCGATGACGATGTGCTTGTTTTTCAGTCTGGTTCAAACTTTCACCGGCCGCGCGCGATTTGATCTGGGCATTCCAGGAACTGTTTTTCTCTTGCTGACTGTCATCATGTTTGTGCGGACTGTTTACGTGTTGGTACGCGCGTTGGTACTTTCGGAGGTTGGACGGCCTAGCCCTTCTGATTCGGGCAGCGAAAACGCCCAACCTTAAAACTCCGTTTGACCAGATGCTTGGTCGTTCGACCGTCAGTTCGTTTTCGCCACAACCTGAACGAATTGGGTTTCAGATTGGCACGCATCAGCTTGATCACCTGCCCGGGCTCAAGCCCAAACTGCTGGCGGATTGCATCAAACGTCGTGCGGTCTTCCCACGCCATTTGGATTACGCGGTCCGTTTCTGCTTGCGTTAAGCTCTTGCTGATTTTAATCGTCTCAACTCCCGCTGGCTTTTAATAATATCTTGGTTGCCGCCGCGCGGTGGCCTCCATCCCGTCCGCTCGTTCCCGTCGGTGGCTGGGGCGTAACTGTCAGCGTTCGGATTCGTTAACGATCGAGTTGTCAACGGCGGACTCACCGACCTCGGTTTTTGCCTTCTTTTTCGCTCTTCTGCAGCGGTCGCTACAGTATTTCACCTCATCCCAGACACGCTCCCACTTCTTTCGCCAGACGAACTGGCGGCGACAACTGACACAGATTTTTTCGGGCAGATTCTGTTTCTTGTGTGTCATCTATTTTTCTGTGCCATTGGCCCTTTGGCTGACCGGTTTCTTGCGGCTGCCATGCTTTTGGAAAACAAGATTCGACGCCGCCCGAGTGCTCGGCTGCGCCTTGACGGCGTGGATTCTGTCACGTGCTGCCTTGTAACGTTCGGCGTGATCGACAATGGGAGCAGGATAGTCGACACCAATGCGGCAGTTGTAAAACGTCTGTTCCATGCCCGTCATCCTGTGAGGCTGGGGCAAATGCTTGTCGGGAAGGTCCACCAGTTCCGGCACATACTGGCGAATGAAATGGCCCTCGGGATCCTGATCGACTACCTGTTTGATGGGCGAGTAAATCCGAACCGTGTTAATCCCCGTCACACCAGACTGCATCTGAAACTGGCTGTAGTGGATGCCTGGTTCATAATCCAAAAACAATCGCGCCAGATACACCGCCGGTTCACGCCAATGGAGCCACAAGTGGTAGGCGGCGAAAGAACAAAGCATGGCTCGCATTCGGAAGTTAATCCAGCCCGTTTGGTGTAACGCGCGCATGCAGGCGTCAATCATCGGGTATCCGGTTTGCCCTTGGCACCACGCATCGAAATACTGCGAATTGAATTCGTTTTCCCGCAGTCCATCATAAGCTCGGTTGATGTTTTCAAATTCGATGGCTGGTTCGTCTTCCAGTTTCTGCATAAAGTGACAATGCCAACTCAACCGCGATTGATACGAGGACAAAGACTTGAGCCACATTTTGCCGATGTCGGTTCCATTTCTGCGTCGTTCTTTTAGCTCATCGATCTTCGCCTGAGTCCTTTGCACCACCGTGCGGATTGAAATATTCCCGTAGGCGAGGAAAGCGCTCATTCGGCTACAGCCCCATTCACCCGTGACGGGGCTGGACATATCCGCGCGATAGTTCTCGCCACGTTCCTTCAAAAAAGAAGCCAGACATTTCTGCGCCAATGACTCTCCACCAGCTTGCATCTGTCTGCGATCAAAGGATTGGAGACCAAATGATTCCGAGGTGCGTATTGGACCGGGCTGGAAAGCTGATAGTTTTGAGATGTCAAAAGCAGC
Source organism: uncultured Pirellulaceae bacterium (assembly GCA_937967505.1). Taxonomy (GTDB): domain Bacteria; phylum Planctomycetota; class Planctomycetia; order Pirellulales; family Pirellulaceae; genus Mariniblastus. The sequence goes on from CALCJM010000127.1 coordinate 20,241, forward strand.
TATCTTCTGCGGTGCGTCAGTCAATGGGCGACTCATCCTGCGCTGCCACTGACGAGCCCATCCGTCGCGTGATTTCAGCCTTCTCACAACACCGTACTGCGGAATCTCCTCAAACTCAATTCCCGCTTGGCGCGCCCAAGCCCGCACGCGCCGATCGCGTTGATAGCTGATATGATTGAAGGTTTCCTCGTGTGCCCAAATTTTGTCGATCCCGACATCCTGATGAAGTGCTGCAAGGATATCCGGCATGGTCCCGGTGGTGATCACCAATTGTCCGCCGCGACGGCGCAAGTTGTCTCCAAGCTCTTGCAACGATTCGTTGACAAACTGGAGGTGTGCGGCGTCGTGATCTGGAGCGTTAATCAGTTCGGGTTCGTAAACATACAGACACAGACAATCGCCACGCTCTGCCGCACGTGCCAGCGGAATGTGATCGGCAATTCGCAGATCGCGTTTAAACCAAACTAACTGGATGGGCATGAGTCTGTCGTACGATGGGCATGTAGAACTACTGAAGTTCCACACAGCGCTGCGAAACTTTCCAACGGCTTCCTTTAAGGCGACTGGCAACTGGCAGTTGGGAATTTACTATCCGTTGGCGACGCTGCCAGCGTCGCCAACGGTAAGCTTTCAACTGCCAACCGCTTAAGAACTAAGAAGACCGGAATAGTTAGCGCAGATACCGGCAAACACCTCCACTTGTAACCGGACAACTGCCGGGCATCGGCGATCTGGCGGTTTATGGCGATTATCTCGGAAATTGCCAACGGCGAATCTCGATTCGGACGAGCCATCCGGTGGTTTGGCAACAGACGGCGGTGTCAGCATCAAGGCGACTGGCAGTTAGGAATTTACCACCCGTTGCCGACGCTGCCAGCGTCGGAGCGCAGCTGGCAGCATCGCCAACGGTAAACGCTCAACTGCCAATCGCCTAAAACAGCGGATCGTGGCCCGCGGCGCGACGCCAGACCGAGAGTTGGGCAATATGAAACGCGAAGTGAGTGGTAAGCAAGTGCGAAATCAAATCACCGCAAGTCACCATCGGCGACCCCTTCAACAGTTCAATTCCGTTAGGTGCTGACAGCACATCGAGGTCCGCTTGTGCTGCGGCCGCTGCCAGTTCCGGATAGCCCTGCTGAATCTTCGCCATCAAATCAGCCACGTCGTATTTGTCCGGATTCTCGATCTGATCCGACGACCCCGGTCCAAAAGCGGTCATCCATTCGGTCGTCTTGATTGGCGTACCCAACATCAAATAGCCCAACTCCACACAAATCGCCAGATGGCCCAGCACCCAAAGAGGGGAATGCCCATTGCCCGCCGCACGATCATTGATACGAGCCACTGGAATATCAGCCATGACTTGGTTGAAAGACTGCATCATAAACTGGTTCAACTTCGCTTCTTGTTCGTACACGTTCTTTTCCCAAGAGTGTTTTGGTTGGCGCGACCTATTCGTTATCGCCATATCCGACGATGGACATACCGATGTCTTACCTGAAATCCTTACCGTCGAGCAATACCCATACACTCAAGTTGAGAAAATAAGAAAACAGGAATTTTATGGCTCAGAGTTTTTTGGGCGTTCCGCTGGACCGGCAATTGAAGCGCACGGACGTGGACGTCCATTCTACGTTTCGCTCGACACTGCGCTGGATGTTTCGTTTTGCGTTTAACGCTGGCTTTGGATGGCAGTAATTTTGGATTTGACCGTGCGACGATCGATGCCCAGTTGCCTGGCCGTCGCTTCGTAGCTGCCCGTTTTCCCGTGGACCCAGTGGCAATAATGCTGGACCAATTGATCGGCCGTCAATTCGCCGGCCACCGCCGACCGCACCCACGACGGTTGAACTCCCGGAGGCCCCACGCTGGTCTCGCTACCGCCGCGATTGCACAATCCCGACGGCAAGTAACACCCTCGAATCATAATGCTGCTGACACAGTGCTCCAGTTCCCGAATGTTCCCCCGCCATGCATAGCGATCACCCAAATTCGTCTCGATCCACTCCGTCGCCTGATCAGCCAGGGAATGGGAATCGTCGCCTGCCAGTTTCCGGCTGACGTATCGCACCAGTGCCGGCAAATCCCCGGGATTCTGCTGTAGCTGGCTGTAAAGGCTGGGCGTCTCGATGCGATCGGCACACAGGCGATAATAGAGATCTTCGCGAAACCGACCTTCCGCCATTTCCAGATCAAGATCCCGATTGGTAGCGCCAATGATCTTTCCTTCGAACTGCTGTTGTCGGTCGTCACCCAGTGCCGTGTAGGTGCGCTGCTGCACGACGCGCAACAGTTTCACCTGTAGCATCAAATCAAGTTCGCCAATCTCGTCCAAGAACACCGCCCCAAAAGAAGGGCACTTCCCCAACCAGCCCTCCCGATCAGTCACCGCACCGGTAAACGCACCCTTGCGATGGCCAAACAGTTCAGACTCAATCAGCGTTGGAGACATCGCCGACAAATTCAAAGGGATGAAGCAGTTGACGGACTCCTTGGGAAAACAACTGCGATCAACGTCAAAAGGAATATACTGCGACGCACCAATTGCCTGTGCCGCCAGTTCCTTTCCTGTTCCTGAAGGACCGGTGATCAGAGTCGGCAATGCGCTCATCCGGCCAAACAAGATTCTTCGGTACCGACGAAGGTCGTTGGTAAATACCGATTGCCAAACCGCCTCCCGCAGTTTCACCGACGGCAGCGAATCACCCAGAATGTAATAGAAAATGTAGCTGAACGCGCGATGCACCTGACACAGAATCGCAAATAAATGATCTGCCGCCTGCACCTCGATCTGCTGTAGCTGTTCCAGCCCAACAAAATGTGCGTAGTCACGCTGAAACGCGGCCCAAGCCTTTCTGCAAACGCTCGACTTTAACACCTCGTCCGGGGACAAATCCACCGCGTGACGGTACAGCAATACGTACGTCACTACATCCCAGTACTCGTTCAACTGGACTTCCGAAAAATTCTGGCCCGCCGTCGCACATCGACAAAATTTCTCGACCAGATCCGATGCTCGAGCAGCGATTCGACGCACGTTGGGTCGGTCGCTACGCTGCTGTTCGAAACTGTGACTCCAAGCCACGCTGTCGTCCGCAACAAACGCGTCCCCCAACGCCGACTTCTCCAGTTCGATGCGCTCACGCGAAAACGGATTGCTGTACGCCAAACGGGAAAAAGTTGTAAGTGATTTGAGTTCTGAAGCAGATACCTTATCCATCTCGGCGCGACCTCAATTGCGTTCATTAAATGTATTGCTGTTCATTGAGTGTACTTCCTTATTTTGGCTAGATTGGCTCCAACCCCTGATTTTTAAAGTAATTTCCCAACCGGTGGTCCTGTATTAATACGGTTTCTTACGTGTTTAAGCGGTTTTCATCGCAATGCGGGTGCCAATGGAAGCAGGTGGTCGACCGCTTGGCACTGTTCGTGCTAACAGAGTCTGTGGAGAGCCGGTGGCTTTCCACAGACTCCGTTTCATCATCTCCCATTGCCGAGACCTTTCATGAATAACAACCCCCAAAACGGCGACGAATCCTTTGACCCTCTAACCGCGCCCAAGCCAACCGGTGCACCCAACGAAGTTAAAAAACCGCCCGTCTACCAAGATGAAAACGGAGAGTTCGTGGTTGACCACACGAGCAAAGATTCGAACAGCGCGGTCGTTCATGGGGCGCTGATAGAACGGCTGTTAAGTCCCGAATCGATTCAGCGTTTGATGCTGGTTGGTGGCGGGTTGTTGGTTGCCGGTTTTCTGATTTGGTTGAAAGTCTGGACCGTGTTTAAGGAACCACTGGTGGTTGCGACCGTCATCGCGATGGTGATTACAGCGATTATCGGAACTGGTGTATCGCTGGTTCGATTCACGCGCTACCGCATGGCGGGAACCGGTTTGGCATTCCTTGGCGCATTGGCGATGCCGTTGCAATTGTGGTTCTACGATGCTCAGGGTTTGATCACCCTAGATCAAGGCGGTCATCTATGGATACCGGCCGCACTTTTTTGTGTGGTGTATGCGGGAATCGCCCGGGTGACCCGCAACCCGTTGTTTGTCCATCCACTCGTTGGCGGAATCGTGATGACAGGAATGCTGTTCTTGGCCGACCTGTCAATCAATCAATTCTGGAATATCATTCCCCAGGTCACCTTCTTGGCGTCAGTCGGCTGGATCAGCGTGTTCTCCAGTTACCTGTTTGCCGATGACCAGCGACCCGATAACGACGCGAGTCCTTTCACTCGAAAACGATATGGCAAATCCTTGATCGCTGCGGGCATGACCACACTGACCACCGGATTGGGTTTGCTGCTGGTTGGACAAATGGGAACATTAACCGGGCTGCTGGACGTTCCGTGGATGCGGTGGCAGATGGGAACGCCGGACAAACTCTGGACGTTGGGTGTGGTCGCTGCCTCCACCGCCGGCTTTGTGACACAGTATTTTTTTCAGGGGCGGCAACGACGTTACCTGGTGGCAGCCGGTTTTATGGCGATCTGGTCGATACTGACACTGATCAATTTGTTAAATATTGTTTTGACCGGTGGGTTGGCTGCGATCGTATTGAGCGTCGTGATTATCGGGATAAATGTTGCCACGATGCTGGCCATCTTCAGAAAGGACGCGCGCTACGACGGTCAAGCGAGCGGCGCACCTTCCTCATTTGCGAAGGTAGCAGCAACATCGAATCAGACGACATTGTCTGACCTGACACTGATGGGCAGCCTGATGATTGCCTGTTTCGCCGCGTTTCAGTTCCTTGATGTGCATTTGATCGAGATTCCTTTTCTGCCAGAGATGTCGGTTCAGTGGATGGCGATCGAGTTCGCTCTGGCAGTCGCCGCGGCGGCCACAACCTGCCTGCTGAGAATCTCTGTCGAAAAACAATTGACACCTGCCGCCAGTTTTATGGCCGGCATCTCGGGTGCCGTGGGTGCGTTGGCAGTCTGGCAGATTGTCGCCGCCGCCAGTTTCAACCCGTGGGCGACAGTCCTGACGGGGCTGTTGATTCCGATGGTGATATTGATCGCCAGGGCATTCTCCCGGGTCGCAAGTCTCAAACAGGTTTTCCAGAACAGCGCGTCGGCAATGACTGGCGTACACCTGTTGTGCGTCGGTGGCGCGTTGCTTCTGGAGTTTTCCGACTTCCGTATCACTATGTTCAGTGAAGCGTCGCTGTTCTGGATGTTGACGATGGTTGTGGCTGCGGTGAACTTTTTTCTGGCGGGCTACAACCGGTTGGTCACCAGTGACCCACCGGAGATGTCCTTCAATGGTCTCATGAGTGTCGCCTGTATGTCCGTGGCTACCGGCATGGGGCTGTCGTTGGTCGGTCTATCGACTGGACTGGCAGTGGTGATGGCCCCTGTTGCTGTCGGAATCGGACTGTTGACGATTCGAGGAGTATTTGGTTTGCCGACCAGCAACCTAGGACGTAGCTTGATCGCGACAGGCAACGTGATGATGCTGTTCTACTGTTTGGGACAAACCATCAATGCTTCCAATGACTGGATTCTGGTAAGCGCCACCGTGCTTCAGCTAGCAACCAGTGTATTGTTGACAGCCAAGTCAAACGGTGGCTGGCAGACCTTGTTCGGGCTAACGGGTGTGCTGTTGTCTTTGGTATCCGTCGCCCTGATCAATGACCTGTTAAGCTTCGATGGATACTTAAAGGCAGAGATACTGGCGGTCGCAGGCGGTGTGGTCTGTCTGGGTCTGGGACTGCGAGGCTGGGCCGTGGAATCAGAAACTGCCGTTGCCCGACGGACCAACGTCTCGGTCAGCCTGTGGATGGGCAGTCTGCTGGTGATGGTACCCACGATCGTGATGCTGTTTTATTACCGCGGCGCTGCGGATACGCTTGATTCACCACTGCTGTATGCCCATGAGATCGCGGTAATCGTTGGCGCGATGCTGCTCAGCGGCATCGGCGTGATGTGCCAGTTGCGATCGGCGACATTGGTTGGTGTCGCGGGCGTTGGCGTCTATCTGCTTTCGCTGCTGACTATGATCCGGTTCCCGGCGATGCTACAAAATGCGGCGGTGCTGATGATGATTGGCGGCGGGCTGTTCTTCGGAATCGGATTGTTGTTGAGCATTTACCGGGACTGGGTGATCAGCCTTCCCAATCGCGTCCGGGAGGGCAGGGGATTGTTCCAGATCCTGAAATGGCGATAGGAGATTTGACCTGACCGTTTCTTTATTCTTTAGTCTGTCCGGGGTTGCGTGACGCGACTCCGGACTTCGTTGCGCGACCACGCCACGGTCGCAGTACATCAGTTTCAAATCGAAAGGCGCTGAGGAAATTTTCTCCTCGATGTTCCGACAAAATCACTTAGGATCAGTCACTGATGCCGTAGCGGCCGATGCACCAGATCGCATTAAACAGATCCTTGATTCCAATTTTCTTCCCCTCGTCGTAGCCACGGCTCTGATAGCTGATCGGAAGTTCGACAAACGTAAACCCCTGGCGGGCAAGCTTGGCTGTGATCTCGGGTTCGATGCCAAATCGATCCTGTTCAATTTCAACCGTTTCCATGGCCTCGCGCGTGAACGCCTTATAGCAGGTCTCCATATCGGTCAGTTTCAGTCCGCTGAACAGGTTGGAAGCCTGAGTCAAAACGGCGTTGCCAAGCCGATGGATCAATGATTTGTCATGTTGCTGTTCCCCGATGAAACGGGAACCATAAACAATGTCTGCTTCGCCACGCACCAGTGGCCCAATCAATGGCGGGATATCGCGCGGATCGTATTCGAGGTCTGCATCCTGCACGATGATGAAATCACCTGTGGTGGCCTTGAATCCCGTCCGCAACGCGGCACCTTTGCCGGCGTTTTCCTCTTGCAGGATGACGTTGACGTTTTTCAGGCCGGACAAGCGCGACAGAATCTCACGCGTGTTATCGGTGCTACAGTCGTCAACGATGACCAGTTCCGTATTCAATGGCAACGCCGCAACACGACTGACCACACGCGCGATGGTCGCCTGTTCGTTGTAGACCGGAATAACGATCGACAGCAAATAGTCCGTCTTCGTTTTCCTGTCAGGGCTCCCGGTGTCGACAATGGAAATCTCGTCTGCGTGTGCGGATCGATAAGCATCCAGTTCCCGTTCCACCAGTCCTTCGCAGTCGCGCAGGCGTTGCAGGATTTCCTCAAACCGTTGATCCCTTGAAAAACGGGATGGGTCTTGGGAAATAATTTTAACGTTCACGGAAGTTTCGGCGTTCACAGAAGAGCTCCTCAATAGGACGGGATGCGCTGAAGATCGGGTTAATGCGGGCTCAGATCCAAGTTTTTACGACGTTTGTAGGGTAATCTACCTTACCAATAAGCCTTGGGAGATTTTTTTGGCCAAAACTTGACGGTGGAAAGACGCTTTTCGTTGCGGAAAAATGACAAATTCGCAGAAAAAAAGCAACTGGTTCTGCCTTCAATAGCCAGATACCGCTGGAAGCTGAACAGAAATTTTATCACCTCGAAACCGCGAAAACACTGTCACAAGATACGTGTCCCTTATCTGCCTCCTTTTATCTGCTGTGTCTCGGAAAACCGGTGAACTCTCCAGCAAGCGAGTGTACATATCACCACTTTCAACACGAGACCATTTCACTTTACCAAGAAATTTATAGCCCATATTTTTCAAAAACTCAGCTGTTGGCGGAAAAACCGGTTATGCTGTCACTTCAAGGCAATTTATCGGGCACGCCGTCGTATATAAACATGTTGCAGGACCTCAGGTCTAACAAAACCCATGACTGACGTTTCCCTACGGTTGCTCGTCCTTAAGACGCACGACATTTCTGGTATCGTAGCGTTCTACCAATCGCTGGGTTTCACATTCACCGAGGAGCAACATGGCAAGGGACCGCTACATCATTCCGCACCGCTTGGTGACGGCATTATCGAAATCTATCCGTTGCCTGACGATCAAGCCGTTGATCCCACTACAAGGCTCGGATTCGCAATCGCCGACCCGGACACAGTCGTAGACGGCGCTGAATCTATCGGTGGCCGCGTCATTAGACCGGGCCGTGAGACGCCTTGGGGCTATATGGCATTGGTTGCCGATCCCGATGGCCGCACCGTCGAACTGTATCGTGCATGATTGCGCTGTCCTTGCATGTCTTTTGGGATGGATACCTTTCTGGCGCTTCAGAGGTCATGCAACATTATTTTTACGCAAAGCCACGGCTTCGTCCTTGGAGCATCGTTCGGTTTGCCATGCCGTGGACACCGTCTTTTGGCAACATCGGTTCTTTTTTGGTAAACTGTTTTGTATTGCGGCGCTTTTTGACTTCGGGGAGAAGCGGTGTCGTAAAACTTTTCCTGTGGTGCGCTCCTGACTATGCCAACTATTGACCGCAAAGCTCGTGACGTCGTTGCCGCCGAGGTACGACAGTTCCTCAATGGCCGGACAACAGCGTTTGCGTTCGATGCTGCAATCTACAATGTTGAGTCCGACGACCCGACAGTTCACGACATCATCTATCGTATGTGGTATCACTACGACGATTGCAAGGACCACACTGTCACACTCTCGAAACCGGAGTGGAACTACTTTCAGCGGTTGCTGTTAATATTGGATTCTGACCGGCACATTGAATCCAAAACCACCCGCAATTGGTGCTGGTCGCAGCTATGGGCTTTCATTGCGCTGCTCGCCTTCGCGTGTCTTGCCTATCAACTTGGACTTGGACAGCATTTACTCGCGGCTTCCATTTTGTTTGGCGTTGTGTCTATGTTGATCGCATACTTTCGCCAACGCGCACACCAGCCTGACAATTCTTTGGTTGCGTTGACCCCGTTTGCAACTTTCGCCGAACTCCGGGACACGTACCGTCAGGTCGAAGGATTCCGAAAACAGCGATTTCATCGCGACTTCGTTGCCCCACAAATCCGCTCTCATACCATGAATCAAATGATGATGATCCCTACGTGGATCGCTTGGCTCATGTTGGCCCCACTGGTTCTATTTGCCCAATCGCTTCCTGACCGCGACAGCACTACCAGCGTTGTCGCCAATGGCTGAGGGGCGGACAACATAGTTTTTACGCGTCGGCACACCTTCGTTTGTTGTTCGAGCCTCGCTGAACAGGTCAACGATCTTCTGTCGCAACTCAAGGCCATTGAGCCACATTTCGCGTCACTCCCTTCGGGGGAGGGCTCACCCCATGAACAATTCTTCTAGGGTTTATTACCGGCGGTAACTCAGGCCGCAAACAGTGGTCGCGTACTGTGGGTTCAAACCGATACGTAGGCCTAGTGTTCGCCCACATGCTCTTTACCCAAAAGCCCTCCGGGTACACCCGCGATTTTTACTCAATCCGCGTTCACTTGGTACAATCCTTGTTGATTCGACATCTTTCGGTTCCGCGTAGGACGGGTGTCATAAAAATCTTCCGTTGTTACACGCCCCCTGGCTGATGCTAAATCCATACGAATCTCCGAGAAAGCCAACCCAAGCCGCTCAGGCGGTGCCATATTGGTACGTACTGTTCTCCCAACTTTACTGGCCGATGTGGTGGATGGGTACTGCGCTGATCGCCGGTAACTGGTTCAATCTCGTGTCACCGACGGTTGGCTGGGTGGGCTTCGGTCTCGCTGGTGCTGCTGCTCTCGGTTCATACGTTCTTCCATCGCTAGCCGGCATTCGACCCGAGGATTATGTCGTACTGGACTCTCGACTGCTCAACTCCAAAGGTGAGGCGTACTCTGACGCATTGAAGCGTTTTTCCAATGGTGCGACACTCATGTATGACGGTGTCGCCTTCGGATTTCGCCCCGACAACGAGATTGCTTGCGGCGTCGTTGCCCAATCACCCAGCGTTAACCAATCCGAGGCTCGTGATATCGCCGATCATGCCCAATCTGTCTTCGATGCGCTAACTGTCTCGTCGCCAGAATTTGCTTCGGCTGTCGCTGGAAAGACTTTTCGCATTTCCATCATGTCCGACATGAACGCCAATGCCACCGAACTCTACCGTATCGTTGATGGCAACATTGAATCGCGGGGCTGACGGGGCGTGTAACATGGTTTTTATCGGGTAAATTGTGATCAAGAAGTTACACGGCGCTGGCAGCTTACTCATCGCGCTTCCTGCTTCGTTCCTTCCTGACGCCAGGCACGCGTCCGCTAGCCGACGATGTAAATTAAAACCAAAAATGGTTCGCGCGGGGTTAGATCCCTACGTAAACCATACGTGATTTCGCGGAGCGAAATACGACTTAGGCGACTGGCAGTTAGGCGTTTACCACCCGTTGCCGACGCTGTCAGCGTCGGAGCGAAGCTGGCAGCGTCGCCAACGGTAAATTCACAACTGCCAATCACCTAAAGACAAAATGCGTTACAGGTGAGTAATTTTGAAACTGAAACGCGGAGTTGTCATTCAAATGTTTCCTGTGTGCTATTCGCGCCTCACAACGTTGATGGTCTCACTTTCCAGTGCCAATTCTTTGTGGGATTCGGTAGCCGCACCGGCAGATTCGCGAAGTGCTTCCTGACGGATGCGGCCCCAGGAATAACAGAATGACGCTCCGAAAAACAGACACAGTCCAATGATGTACAACCAGATCAACAGCACCACTAACGATCCCGCCGCACCGTAGACCTCGCTGGTGGATGAAAACCGCAACCAAGATTCCACTAGGTAGCGACTGGCGGCGATCAGCACTGCCGTCAGGATCCCCGCCGGCCAGACATCCCTGAATTTCACCTCGGTCGCGGGAAAGAACCAGAAAATGGCCGAAAAAACGATCGGCATCAGCAAGTACAACAACCCCTGATCCGCGAACTTCAACCACATTTCCAGCTGCGGCATCGAATCGTGGACCAGCGTATGGAGATAGGCGATCGCGGAACTGAGCACCAGTGTCGCCAACAGTACGATGCCCACCAGTATCACTACACCGATTCCAATCAGGCGTTTCTGCACCATGAACCACCAACCGCGCCGATATTCGTCGGGTACATCCCAAATATCGTTGAAGGTGTCATACAATTGGGAGAATACGCCCGATGCCGCCAGCAGACTGATCAGCAAACTGACAGTACCGGCGACCAATCCGGTTTCGGGCTGGGTGGCGTTACGTAGTAAACCAGCAACCGTGGCGACAGTCTGTTCATCGGCGACTTGGGCGAACTGGTCGATGACCTCCTGCTGTACCTGTGCGTCTTCGTAGATGTATCCTGCGATCGCGACCGCGATCATCAACACCGGTGCCAGCGACAGCATCATATAGAACGTCATCGCCGCCGACATGCGGGAAGCATTGGAGCGATTCCACGTTTCAATCGTCAGGCTGACCAAATTCCAGATAGAACGAAACACTTGTCATCAGGGATGAGAGATGAGTTGATTTGCCGCCCACGTAAATTGGCCGCTGATTTTAATTGGCCGCCGATTGCTGCAAACTGACCAGGCCGACCGCCTGGTCGGTGACGACGGTCCCCATTAGCGTCAGTCCACACACATCGTAGATTCCGATTGGCTGGGTCTGTCCGATCAGCCGCGCGCTGCCATCGAACACCACGATCCGGTCGCAGTGCGTGCGACCGGTCAGCTGAACCATGCGGCCTTCCTGTTGGTACTGCTCCAGCACCTGCTGCTGTTTTGCCGCGACGTGGTTTTTCAGTTCGTCCATGGGCTTGCCTGTCGCGGGGCTCAGCTGCACCAGTGGCGATTCCTGTTTGGCTGATGCTGGATCACCAATGATCACGCGGTCAAGGTCGTCCCGGTCACCCCGGTCGTCCTTGCCGTCCCGGTTTTTGGTGTCGACCTCATTGATTGCTGCGCCGTGACGTTTGCTGGGGCCCTCAATCAACACATCGACCGTGCGGCCGAGAAATTTCTGGTTGTCTTCCTCGCTGATCTGGTTCTGCACGGCCAGCAATTCGTTGTTGCGGCGGCGTTTGACATCAAAGGGAACATCGTCGGGCAGGTGTCCGGCCGCTTTGGTTCCCGGACGTTCGCTGTATTTGAAAATGAAGCTGTTTTTGAAACGGCATTCCTTGACCAGATCCACCGTCTCTTGGAATTCTGCTTCGGTTTCGCCGGAGAACCCCACAATGAAGTCACTGGACACGGCTGCCGCATCGCCGAGGGTTTCATTGATCCGGGCCATCATGTCGCGATAGTCGCCGACGGTGTAGCCGCGTTTCATGCGCTTCAAGACCGCATCGGAACCGGATTGAAGCGGCACGTGCAGATAGGGCGATACCTTTTTCAGGTCGCGGATCGTTTGCAGCAGATCCAGCGTCATGTCCTTGGGGTAGCTGGTCACGAATTTGATACGCTCCAGCCCGTTGATATCGTGCAGCCGGGTCAGCAAGTCCGCCAGCCGCGTTTCCTGTTTGTCGGTATCGATGTGACGGTAACTGTTAACTGTTTGGCCCAGCAGTGTGATCTCTTTGGCACCCTGATCGGCCAGGATGACGGCTTCGTCGTAGATTTCTTGCGGGTGCCGTCCCTGTTCCGGGCCGCGCGTCATCGGCACGATACAATATGTGCAAAACTTGTCGCAACCAATTTGGATTCGCAGGAACGCCTGAAACGGTGTAGGGCGCATCGTCGGGTCGCGCAGCGGGTCGAAGGTCTCGTGGCTGCGTTTGATGTCGTTCAGTTTTCCGGCGGTCCGGCCAAGACTGACGGCGGTATGCTGACCACCTTCGGTGCGTGCTTTTTCGATCAACCCCGGAATCTGTTGTAGTTGGCCCGGTCCAACCACCAGATCAACGTAGGGAGCGCGGCGGAAGATCAGCTGCTGGTCTTTCTGCGCCATGCATCCCATCACGCCGATAATTTTTTCCGGGTTCTCCTTTTTGACTTTACGCAGTCGCCCCAAGGCGCTGTAGGTTTTGTTTTCGGCCTGTGCACGTACGCTACAGGTGTTGAACAAAATGGTGTCGGCCGTATCGACATCACCAGCCAGTTCGTACCCCTGACGGCGAAGGTCGGCGACGACCATTTCGCTGTCAAGCATATTCATCTGACAGCCGACGGTTTCGATGTACAGTTTGTGCATGGTGGAGTGCTAATTTGCTGGATTTGCGTCAAAGTCCGGTAGTTTAGCATGTTGCGATCAGACTTCAGAGAGGAAAATTGGGGGCGTTTTGCGGCGAATTATCCCGAATCGGCGTAGATCGCCAAAATTCCTTTTTTTGGGTCGACGTATTAGCCGAGGTTGTCTAAAATTCGCGGCTCGAATCGGCCTGAATGTCAGCCCAAATTCTATCATTTACAGTTTAAAACTTCGGTAAACCAAGCATGTACGCGATTATCTCTGACGGCGGTCACCAATACAAAGTCGAAGAAGGCCAGTTTCTCGAGATTGATTTCCGCACCCTCGAAGCAGGTTCCGAGCTGACATTTGACAAAGTTTTGGCTGTCTCCAAAGGCGAAGGTGACTTCAAATTGGGCACGCCAACGGTCGATGGTGCCAAAGTTACTGCCAAAGTCATCGGCGAGACAAAAGGCGACAAAATCTACGTCCAAAAGTTTCGACGACGGAAAAACAGCAAACGCCGCACCGGCCACCGCCAGAAGTACGTCAAAGTCCAGATCAGCTCGATCGCATAATTGACGACCGATCGCTTCTAACCGCCAACCATACACCAACGGCGGATGATCCGTTCGGCGATCAAAGTGTCCGAATTCAAGCAAAAATATCATAGAGACACCGGCTAAATCAGTTTAGCCGGTGTTTTTTCTTTAGGGCCCGGGGCTTCTGGCAAACTTGATTGCGTTGGGAAGCAGTTAGGTGGCAGCTAGGTGGCTTAACTGAGCTTCTGAAAGGATGCTGGAAGATGGCGCTCCACGCTCTGGCGAGCGTAGCCACGTTGGGCACTGTCACGTTGGGCGTGGCCACGTTGGGTTCGAACCACCACGTTAGAGGTACTTACGGGTTGAATTAGAAAATACTGTCGGTATCCAACCAATGAATGGTCGGGATTCGGTCAATTTGCGGTTGAATCAGACTCGCTTGCTAATAAATTATGCATTACCGCGTCATTAAGGAAGGATGTCGCTGTCCGTGACCGGACAGCGACATTAGAACAAGCTCTTCCAGACCACCTATTGCCAGATTTATTGGCAACTCCACCAACCACCCAGTAAATCTGCATGGCTCCCAAATCACCTTTTGAAGCGGTCGATGGATCGCCATTGCCGGGACTGATCGGTAACTCTACTGCGATGACGGAAGTCTACCGGATGACGCGCATGGCCGCCCGCAGTCACGCTTCGGTGCTCTTATTGGGCGAAACGGGAACCGGTAAAGAGCTGATCGCCGGGGCACTTCACCAACTAAGCGATCGGGAGAGCGGTCCTTTTGTGCGGGTTAACTGTGGTGCACTGACCGAAAGCTTGCTGGCCAGCGAATTGTTCGGGCACGTCAAAGGGTCGTTCACCGACGCGGTCAAGGATCGCACGGGACGTTTTGAGGCGGCTCATGGTGGATCGATTTTTCTGGACGAGATCAATTCCACGTCCTCGACGCTACAGGTGAAATTACTGCGCGTGTTGCAAGAGCGCGAATTCGAAAGGGTAGGGGATACCAAAACGGTTTCGGTGGATGTGCGGGTGATCGCGGCCAGCAATTGCGACCTAGCAAAAACGGTTGCCGAGGGCGATTTCCGCGAGGATCTATTGTGGCGTTTGAATGTGTTGCCGATTAACTTGCCACCGCTGCGCAAGCGCACGGGTGACGTGGAGTTACTGGCGCGGCATTTTCTGGAAATTTACAACAGGAAAAACCAGGCCTCAGTCAAGTCAATCGCGCCCGATGCGATGGCGGCGTTAAACGACTATAACTGGCCGGGTAATGTGCGCGAATTACAGAACTACGTCGAACGCGCTGTTGTGCTGGCACAGGGTGACGTGTTGGAGTCATACTTGCTACCCAGTGCGGTGACCGGTGATCGGGCGGCGGCGGCCAGTGCGGTGTTCCGGCCCTCGGACGAGGAATCACTGGTAAGCGAGTTTGTGTTCAACCGGATCTCCAAAGTCGAAGAAAACACTGACGACCTGTACAAACAGATCGTAGCACCGGTCGAACGCGAGTTACTGGTCCAGGTGATGGAAAATTGTAACCACACCCAAACCAAAGCCGCACAGCTGTTGGGCATTAACCGAAATACGTTGTATAAAAAGCTACAAGAGTGCGGTTTGAGCAAATCAAGCAAGGGAGATGACAGCTAACCTTTTGAAGGAAGCCGTTTGTTGTACCGGTTTGTGCCGGGGTGCCTGCCAAACACGCGACTTACTTATTATTTGTTTTTTGCGGACTTGTTTTTGCGGGCGCTGCGCTTGCACAACGTAGGGAGACCATCCTTGGATTGGTTACAGAAAATTTCGATTACCTGCTTCGTCGCCAGCTATCTGGTGGTGTTAGCGCTGGAGGTATCCCGAATGTTCTTCCAGACCAACCTGCGTTCGATATTGCGGTTGGGGTTGATGGCTGCAGGGCTGTTTGCCCACACGGTGTTCATTGCCTTCCATACCCAATCTTCGGTCGGCAGCGACGGAATATGGCTGGGCAGTTGGTTGGGATGGGGCCTGGCGGTGGCGTGGATGCTGGCGGCATCCTATCTGTGGCTGACCATCGCGAAACCTAAGTCACTGATTGGACTGTTCTTGCTGCCGGTGACGCTGTTGTTGATTCTGGTCAGTAACGCTTGGGGCGATTCGCGCCCGTTTACGCCGGGTCGCGCCAAAACTGTCTGGAACCTGATTCACGGCGGTGCGCTGTTGATGGGAACCGTTACCGTTGCTCTGGGGTTTGTCTTCAGCGTGATGTATCTGGTCAATGCGCGGCGGCTGAAACAAAAACTGACAGGTTGGTTTAAACTGCCATCTCTGGAGTGGCTACAAACTTCGGCCGAACGTTCCCTAGCCGTTTCGACGGCTCTATTTGCCTGTGGGCTCGCTTCCGGCATCGCTCTGGTGACGGTCAAGCAGTCCACGCAAGCAGCACCCGGACCTATTCCATGGGGCGATCCGGTCATCTGGTCTTCGGCGATTCTGTTTTCGTGGCTGTTGCTGGCGACATTGTTCATTGTCTTTTACCGACCTGCACGACAAGGGAAAAAGATCGCTTGGCTGGTGACGGTCAGTTTTCTGTTCCTGATCGTGGAACTGCTGATTATTTTACAATTTGGACATGCGACGCCCGAGTCAAATCGTGCCGGATCGGAATCGGTTAGGTACGGTTGTTACGCTATCCCGATCTGCGACGTGTTCCTCCCTCATCAGAATGCGGTTTCCACCCCTTCAACGTCCCGTGACGGCAGCTACATTTTTGGAGGCGACGCATGAATCTGCACGTTATTGGTTGCAGCCATCATCGCTCAAGCGTTTCGGTGCGAGAGAAACTTTCCTTTACGCCTGACCAAGTAAAGACCTTTCTTGATAAATTTCACTCGACGTTTCCCGGATCTGAAGCGGTGTTGATATCAACCTGCAATCGGACCGAATTGTACGCGGCCGGTAAATCGACAGAGGGTGTGCCGACTTCCCAGCAGATGATTGATTTTCTGGCGACCGAACGTGGCCTAGAAAGTGGCGATATTTCGTCGAACCTGTTTACCCACCAGGACCGCGCGGCGATCGGTCATCTGTTTCGCGTGGCGGCGTCCCTGGACAGCATGGTAATTGGTGAAGCGCAGATCCTTTCGCAGGTCAAACAAGCCTATCAATTGGCAGTGGACACGGGTCACAAGATCCCGTTGACGCATCAGGTGTTTCAAACCGCCATGAAGGTGGCCAAACGCGTGGCCACCGAGACCGATATTCACTCGACGCGCGTCAGCGTCCCCAGCGTGGCGGTCAACGTGCTGACGGGGGAAATTTTTGAACGCCTGGATAACAAGCGCATTTTGATTCTGGGCGCCGGCGAAATGGCCGAAGAGACGCTGACCTATCTGGTGGCCAAAGACGGGAAAGACATCGTCGTGATCAATCGCACCCGCAGCAAAGCCGAATCGTTGGCGGCACAGTTCAACGGACAAGTCGCGGATTGGGAAGAACTTGGGCAACAGGTTGCCGCAGCCGATCTGATTGTCAGCACAACCAGTGCCAAGGAACCTGTGGTGACCGACCAGCTGTTCCGGGAATTCTCCGGCAGCAGTCGTCAGCAACCGTTACTGGTACTGGATCTGGCGATTCCACGCGATTTCGATTCGAAGATTGGCGACCTGCCAAACATTTTTCTATACACGCTGGACGACTTGCAGAAGCAATGCGAAAAGAATCGCAAATCACGCCAAAGCCAGTGGCCCAAAGCAGAAAAAATCATTCAGCAAGAAACAGCCAGCTTCTTTCAGGATGTGCACCGCCGCAATAGCGGCCAGACAATCGCTCAATTGAAGCAACAGGCCAACGGCGTCAAGGATGCCGAACTGGAACGCTTATTGAACCGCCTGAATCTTTCCCCCGAAGAAGAGGCGGAGATCGAGCAGTCGTTTCACCGGTTGGTGAACAAAATTCTTCATCCGCCACTGAAGTCGATTAACGCCGACAAAAATGATGGTTCTGGTGGTTTGTTGGAGGCGATGAAACGGCTGTTCCAGTTGGGCGATTGAAGTGTGTGTGGAAGAGAAAGTGAGCCCGGCTTGTAGCCTTCAACGTGGCTATGCTCGCCAGAGCGTGGATGACTTACGGTACATCTTCCTTTAGTGAAGATGCTGAAGCTGTTGATAACACTCCACCGTCTGGCGACGGTAGCTACATTCACAGCTGAAATCAACGTGGCTACGCTCGCCAGAGCGTGGATGACTTACGGTACATCTTCCTTTAATGAAGATGCTGAAGCTGTTGATAACACTCCACCGTCTGGCGACGGTAGCTACGTTCACAGCTGAAATCAACGTGGCTACGCTCGCCAGAGCGTGGATGACCCACGGTACATCTTTCCTTTAATGAAGATGCTGAAGCCGTTGATAACGCTCCACCGTCTGGCGACGGTAGCTACGTTCATAGCTGAAATCAACGTGGCTACGCCCGCCAGAGCGTGGATGACTCACGGTACATCTTCCTTTAATGAAGATGCTGAAGCTGTTGATAACACTCCACCGTCTGACGACGGTAGCCACGTTTTCTGCGTGGAGGACGTAACTCAATCCCAGTCGTCATCGTCGTCGTCCCAGTCTTCGTCGTCATCCAGAACGTCGTCATCATCATCGACTTCTTCCCACTCATCGTCCTCGAGATCATCTTCCTCGTCGTCGAGTTCCTCATCTCCTTCGACTTCTTCGCCATCCTCGTCTTCGTACGTGTACTCGTATTCGTACTCGTCATCCTCGCCGTCGCCGTCCTCGTCGATTTCTACGTACTCGTACTCGTCGTCCTCTTCCTCGCCACCATCGTCGGCTTCGTCCGCTTCCTCATCATCTTCATATTCTTCACCATCTTCTTCCTCGTATTCGTACTCCTCATCATCGTCATCATCTTCGTCTTCTACTTCGTCGTCTTCATATTCTTCATCGCTCTCTTCATCATCCTCTTCATCATCCTCGAGCACTTGGTCGTCATCGACTTCTTCATCGACGGTCGCGAAAACGAAACTGTTAATAAATTCGACGTTGTCTTCTGGAAGATCGGTGAGCGCTGAGGGCAGTTCCAGCGCCGGTTCCGGAAGCACCAACGCCATGCGCGAGTGCAAATCACGATCATCAGCAAGCGTAGCGAACGAAACGTCCCGGGGTGATAATTCTGGTAGCTGATTCACTGATGTACTCCTTGAGATCGCAATATATCCGTGGTGTTTGTTGAAGATGTTTTGCACACTGGTTTTCGTCAGGTTCTACCCCTGGAAATCAGATGCCGCAATAGTTCTGGGTAGTTCTACAGACAATGGCGAAAGATTTCCGGGAGCCACTGGATGCCGGTTGCACATGAGAACACGACCAGCGGTAGAACAGGAAAATATTTTCTAAACGTCTCTCTGTCAAACAGTTTGTTCAAATATCTTTGAAGCCCGGTTCCGCCACGGGCAGCCAACCGGTTCCAAACCGGCTTTGAGCCCTGATTTGCGGGTTGTCGTCTCCCAAATCGCCGCTTCCTAATCACCCCGGTCCTCATCCGGATCGTTCTCGAAATCCTCGTCGGCCTGTTCCTCTGGTTCGGCATTCCAGTCGGGCAGCCCCTGTCCCCCAAGTTGCTCGAACTGGGGCAATTGTTCAATATTGTTGAACCCAAATTCAGTGAGAAACTGCCGAGTGGTGGCGTATAAAAACGGCCGCCCTAGGTCCTCGCTACGCCCCGCAATTTTGACCAGTCCCTTCTCCAAGAGTTGCCTGAGCATCTCGCCACAGCTCACCCCCCGGACCGTTTCAATATCGGCCTTGATAACCGGCTGGCGGTAGGCGATTACGGTTAACGTTTCCTGTGCCGACCGGGAAAGGCGGATCATGGGTGGGGCTTTTTTGATCCGGTTGATCCAGTCAAAAAACTGAGGACGCGTCAGCAGCTGGAACCCACCGGCAACCCGTTTGATGTGAAAAGAACGTCCAACTTGGTCATAATGCTCATTGAGCGACTTGATCATCACCCGCGCTTCGGTGCCGTCTTCCAACACCGCCAGCTGGCTGATGCGACGAGTCGTTAGAGGCTTTCGGGCCAAAAACAGCACCGCCTCCAACCGCTGCCTTTTGGCTTGAGGGCTGGGGTCAAAACTGGTTTCTGGTGGGCTGATAGATTGCGACAAAACAGGTTCCGTGGGGAAGAACAGTGCCGGGAAACAATCGTGACGTGGGGCAACAATTGCGTTGTTCATCGGCGCGGGAGCATCTTTTATTTAACGTGGAAAAAAATTGGGACCAAATATGAGCAGATATGCCCGGATCCCCCTTGAACAAGACCTGCCACGCTACGCCGAGTAATGCCAAAATAATTTCCTGACTGACAGCAGGTTCTTCGTGTTTAACTCGTTCGCCTCGTCTATCCCGACCGATTGCATTAAAATAAACCAATCCGCCGCTGTGCCCAACCCTGATCCCCTTGTTCTGTTTCCGGCTCGCGCCATGAAAAAACGCTATTTCATTGTACCGATGCTGGCATTACTGTGCTTCGTTCCCGGCTGCCTCGAATTTTATGGTTATCCTGTCACTGGCGTAGAATTTTCGCCCGACTCGTTCACGCTACGTGAATTTTCTTATTGGCGTAGCCCGTTTACCGGTTCCGTTCGCAGCAAGCGGTTCTTGACGCCCGTTGACCCAAAATGCGATTCGCTGATCACCCTGAATCTGATCCCCGCATCCGGGACAACCAACCCGCGTTGGGATCTGGTCTCGGAATCGTTGCAAACCAGCAAGATTTTGTCTGGCGATTTTGACGCCCGGTTCCTGACCATTTTCCTCAACCATACGACTGACCAGTGGAACCGCAACAACGTCGAAAAAGCCGAAATCCTGTGGCCAGAGGTCGCCACCTTGGCACGGGAGCGGCTGTACCTCCAGTTGCCAACACTATTTCATTTTGCCATCGACAGCCCCGAGGAATGGTCCAACGAGGAATTCGAGGAACAGCTAAAACGCGAACTGGCCAAAGCATGGTTTTCCGGGGCGCAGATCACTGCCGACCGGGTGAAGACCCATACCCAATCGATCCACAATGACACAGACAACGGCGATCGGTTGGACGGTACACTTGGCGAGGCTTCGGTTGCCGACGCCACTCGATTTCTTGATAAAGCAATCGAATTGGACCCGCAATACCGCAACAGGGATGTATTACTGCTGGAAGTGCCGATCAATTAACTGCCGCTGTCAATTCAACGGCCAGCATCCGACCCATGAAACCAATCTACCTAGACTACAATTCGACAACTCCAATCAGCCCCGGCGTGGCGCGGGTGATGGCCCAGTGTCGCCAGCAGCAGTACCTGAATCCTGCCAGCCAGCATCGCCCGGGGCAGGAAGCACGGTTGGTTCTCGAACGGCACCGGTCTGAAATGATCGACATGTTGGGTGCAGTTTCGAGAGGGATGCACACCGATCGACTGATTTTGACCAGCGGCGGCACCGAAAGCAACAACCTTGCGATCGTCGGGCTGGCAAAATCCGCTCGGGATCGAGTCGATGCTGATTCGGCTTCGCCGCTCGCCCACCGGATCATCATCAGCGCTATCGAACACCCCAGTGTGATTGGCGTCGCACACTTTCTGGCGACCGAGGGATTTCAGGTTGAGACAATTCCGGTCGATTCACGAGGTGTCTGCGATCTGGATGATTTGGCGGCGAAACTGGATACCGCTTCAGACCCGTCAAAGGGTCCGATTGCGGTCGTTTCCATCATGGCCGCCAACAATGAAACGGGCGTGATTCAGCCCATCAAACAGGCTGCCCGAATGTGTCGTGAAAAACAAATACACTTTCACACCGATGCCGTGCAGATGGTCGGCAAAACAGAGGTCAACTTTCAGGAAATTGGCGCAGACTGTTTGAGCTTTACGGCACACAAATTCCATGGGCCGCGCGGGGTAGGGGGGCTGCTGGTGCGAAACGGGGTCGAACTGACACCATTGATCTACGGGGGGTTTCAACAGATGGGAACGCGCCCCGGTACTGAGGATGTGACGCTGACCACCGGAATGCATCAGGCGTTGCTGGAGTACCAACAGTCGCCACATCGTGAATCCGAAACAGGCCGTTTACGCCAACGGTTGGAATCCGGCCTGCTGAAACGGGTTCCCGACGCGATTATCAATGGTCAAGGAGCCTCCCGGATGTCGCACACCACCAACATCTCCTTTCCCGGGATCAACCGGCAGGCCTTTCTGATGGCCGCCGATTTTGCCGGTCTGGCAATTTCTACCGGATCTGCGTGTGCCAGTGGATCCAGCGATCCGTCGCACGTGATCATCGCCATGGGAGCCTCTCAGGACGTGATTGAGGGCTCGATTCGCGTCAGTTTGGGAGCCATGACGACCCAACAGGAAATCGACGATGCACTGACCCGTTTCCAACAAGTTATTGACAGACTTTCCACTTAATGACAGTGCGAGTATTTTGCCTGTTTTTCGGCGGCATAGTCACCCCCAAAATATAGTTTTGTTCCCGGTTTTTTATTGACCGCTTTTCGGTTCCCGGTGCTACTAAAACGGCCAAAAAATGTTACGATAATGGGCTATTGGTTACATACCCAATCTCCCTGTCCGACCGCCTTGATGTCATCCGTAACGCCAACTTCAGCTTCGCTATTTTCTGTGCCGCTTGAGCATCAGTGGCGAATTGATTTTTCAGGTGCGCTGGATGTCGTCACCCAACGTGCTACCGGACTGGATCGATTCATTGGTGACGACGCCAATCAGCTTCTGCGTTATGTGACGACTGACGATTTTATTTCTCAAATGGTCAATCCCGATCGATCGACATCGCCGGTGCTGACACCAATCGTCTTTACCGGTCCGGCCGGTACAGGAAAAACATCTTTGGCGATGTCGCTGATTTCACGGCTGATGGTAGAAATTGAAAACCGTCACGCTGACCATCCGTTGCCGCTCAACGGAACCACTGACAACAGAGGCGGCAATGTTGCGTCACATACAAAACCGGTCTACCTGACTGGGGCTGAATTTTATCGCCGGTTCTATACCGCGATCGATACTGACAGCGTGGATGAATTTCGACAGTCAATTCTTCAATCACCTGCGTTGCTACTGGACGACCTGCAACAACTGGCCGCCAAACCGCCGGCTCAACGAGAGCTGGAAAGCCTGCTGGATCTGGCCAGCTATCACCATCTGCCGGTGTTTGTCATATGCAACCGTTGCCCGGGAACCGTCGATGGTTTTAGTCAGCGTCTGGTATCGCGTCTGGCGTCGGGTCTAACGATTCCGTTTCATCCACCCGGTGCCGAAGCGCGCGGCCGCATTGCCCGCGACCTGGCTGAAATTCATCAAATTCAATTAACCGAAGACGCTCTCGAACTACTGAACAACCAATTTGAGGTCACCGTGCCTCGCATGGAACATCTGTTTTGCCAGATCAAACTTAAACAACGCATTGCTCACGAAGACGGCCCTCCGAACAACGGCCCTTCGGAAAATCACCTTCGGGAAGGGATTATCCATTCTTCCGACCCGGCCGAGCGTGACCAGATTGATGCCACGCTGCTGAAACAGATCCTCGCCCCCAGCGACGAAGATCTGTTCCAAATGATCCGGCTGATCCAGAAACGGGTTGCAAAGGAGTTCAAACTGAACCTCAGTGATCTAAAAAGCAACTCACGCAAACAAACGGTTGTGCTGGCCCGTGGAGTAGCAATTTATTTAACCCGTAGTTTGCTGGGGACCAGTTTTTTGAAGATTGGAAATGCGTTTGGCAATCGCGATCATTCCACTATTTTGCACTCGTTTCGAAAGATCGAAGCACAGTATCTGCCGCCGGTCAAAGTTGATTGTCCTGCCGAACCAGGATGTTCAACTCCTTCGGCCAAGATTAAGCCCCCACTGACAGTCGAACAAAGAAAGAACAACAGCATGATTGATCGGCTGAAACAAGAGTTAACGGATCAATTCGCTACCCAAATCAACATCGCCTGAGAGTCTGCCCCCTATTTCCAACCGGGGATAACCTGTCAGTTGATTGGCGTAAATGTTTGCCGCTACCATCGTTGCTGACATCGACACAGAATTTCATTTTTTACACATAACTTCACACCAATTTCCAACACGACAGACAACCTTTGATTGACACTTTTTCCACACCAGAGTGACGCTTGTAAACTCAGTGGAATGGGGGACTTAAGCCACAAACAGGCAAGTTACCAACAGAAATTGGCCGCACATAAATACTAATACTAAATAAAAATTTAATATATCAATTAGAGAGTAGACCCGAGCGTGAAGATATCCATCCAGAGAGAACCCTTTTTCAAAGCTTTCCAGATTGCAGCAGCCGTTGCACCTGCCCGAAGCCCGAAGACGATTCTACAAAATGTGAAAATCGACGCGGTCGATAGCCAATGTGTGTTGACCGCTACGGATATGGAAGTCGGCATTCGCGTGTTGGTTAGTGATGTGACCGTGGAATCGTCCGGCAGTGCGGTCATCCCGGTGACGCGGCTGAGCATGATTCTGCGTGAGTCGCGTGATGACACGATGACGATAGAGGCGACCTCCGAGAAAACGCTGATTAAGGGCAAGGGGAGCAAGTTTGAACTTCAGGCGCACAATCCGGACGAATTTCCGGAAGTCGCCGAATTCGTGGCCAAAGACTACTACGAGGTCACCGCCGGTACACTCAGAGAACTGACCAAACGCACATTATTCGCAACCGACGCGGAAAGCAGCCGGTATGCGTTGGGTGGCGTCAAGCTGGAGTTTGAGGACAAGGTGCTAACCGCGATCGGTACTGATGGTCGTCGGTTGGCCAAAATGGAAGGGCCGGTAGAAACGGTAGGTACAGTTGCAGATACCGGAAGTTCGACGATCGTGCCATCGCGATCGATGCAATTGATCGATCGTATTTTGCCCGAAGACTCGGAGAAAATTCAGATCGCAGCACAGGCCAACGAACTGTTGGTGCGTGGTCCCAGCGGGGTTTTTTACACCCGGTTGGTAGAGGGCCGGTTCCCCAAGTGGCGAGAAGTAATTCCGGTGCGGGACGATTCCAACAAAATTGAATTGACCGTTGGCCCGATGTACCAGGCGTTGCGTCAGGCTGCAATCGTAGCCAGCGATGAAAGTCGGGGGATAGATTTCACCTTCAGTGAGGGGTCGCTGGTTTTAAGTAATACGACAGCCGAGGTGGGAGAGTCGCGTATCGAAATGCCCGTGGCTTATGACGGGGACGAACTGACCATCACCCTAGACCATCGTTATGTGGCAGACTATTTGAAGGTGCTGTCACCGGAGAAGAGTTTTACCTTCGACATCAAGGATCAGGAACAGGCGGTCTACTGTTACACAGAAGACAATTACGGGTACGTGATTATGCCGTTGTCAAAGAATCAACGCTAATTCCTGCGTGAAGTTCCTACTTGGACTCAAGCAGCTAGGATCACGGGTGCACTCGAATAATCCACCCCGTTGATCAATCAAACGAAGTTCAATCAAGGTCACGGCTTTCAAAGAAGCGTTCAGATGGAACCATCCCGGGAAGAAATCGATTTTCAGCAGGCCAACGAACTGACTAGGGGGCGGCAGCGATTCTTCCGGCGTCCCAAAAAACCGGCCGATATCATCAGTCAATTAATGGCGAGAAAAGGGTATTGCCAGAACCAGTCGGCCAACGAACTGGAAGACCTCTGGCAGGAACTGGTGGGTCAAAAGTGGCAAAACAAAACAAAGGTGGGCAACGTCAACCGGGGAGTCCTGGAAGTGTTTGTCGTCAATGCGGGTGTGAACCAAAAAATAGGTTTTGAAAAACGAAAACTATTGGCGGCACTGAAACAGAAAGTCCCACAAAACAAAATTACCGATATTAAATTTCGTGTAGGAAGTGTAGACCAACAATGAGTGACAAAAAACCAGCTGAATATGGCTCAGGCCAACTGAAACGTTTGTCGGACATGGAACACGTCCGCAAGCGTCCGGGAATGTATATCGGTGATACGACACTGCGGGGTTTGCATCATCTGGTCTACGAAGTGGTGGATAACTCAATCGATGAAGCGATGGCAAAATTTGCCACCAAAGTCACAGTGACCATCAACACCGACGGTTCGATCACGGTAGCCGATGATGGACGGGGAATTCCCGTAGGCAGGCACGACCAGTTATCCGAAGAGGAGGATCGCGAGGTCACCACGCTCGAAGGTGTGATGACAATGTTGAAGTTCGGCGGCAAGTTTGGCGAATCGGATCCGGACGACGAGGATGACGAAAATCCGTACAAGGTATCAGGTGGTTTGCACGGCGTGGGTGTGACCGTCGTGAACTTTCTGTCGGAGTGGTGCGAAGTCGAAGTGTTTCGCGACGGAAAAATTTATCAGCAGGCCTACGAGCGGGGCGTCCCCACAGGGCCGGTATCCACCGGAGGAAAGACAGACAAGGTCGGTACCAAAACTACCTTCAAACCGGACGGACAGATCTTTCCGATCACCAAATTCGAGTATTCGATCCTGCACAAACGGCTTCAGGAACTGGCGTTTTTGAACAGTGGCGTACGCATGTTCTTTAAAGATTCCCGGACAGGCGACAGTGACGAATTTTACTATGAACGCGGGATTATTGAGTACGTTGAACACTTGAACCGGGCCAGTGATCCGATCCACACCGATGTGATTTACATGACGGGTGAAAGTGAGTCGGTGGGATACGAAGTTGCTTTTCAGTATACGACCGACATTAAGGAAAACGTTCATTCTTATGCGAACAACATCAATACCCACGAGGGTGGTACGCACATTTCAGGTTTTCGATCGGCGTTGACCCGTACGTTGAACAGTTATGCCAAAGCCAATAAATTGTTGCCCAAAGATATGACCGTCACAGGCGAGGATTTTCGTGAGGGTCTGACTTCGATTGTCTCGTTGAAGGTGCCCAACCCCCAGTTTGAGGGTCAGACCAAAACGAAGCTTGGTAACAATGAAGTCGAAGGAATCATCAGTTCCGCATTTGGCGAGTTCTTCAAGAAATTTCTCGAAGAGAACCCCAAAGAGGGAAAGATTATCGTTCGCAAAGGCGTTCAGGCAGCCGAGGCGCGTGAAGCGGCCAGGGCGGCACGAGAAAAAATTCGCCGTAAGTCAGTTTTGGGTGGGAGCGGTCTGCCGGGTAAGTTGCGAGATTGCCTGAGCGACGATGTGGAAAAATGTGAGATCTATCTGGTCGAAGGTGATTCGGCCGGTGGCAGTGCCGAAGGTGGACGACTGAAAGAATTTCAGGCGATCCTGCCGCTACGTGGAAAGATTATTAACGCCTACAAGGCGCGTGAAGATAAAGTGCTGGCCAATGAAGAAGTTCAGAGCATGATCAACGCCTTGCGGGTCGGGATCGGAGAAGATCAGGACCTGAGCAAACGGCGGTATGATAAAGTCATCATTATGACTGATGCGGATGTCGATGGATCACACATCCGCACGCTGCTGCTGTGTTTCTTCTATCGGCAGATGTATCAATTGATCGAGGCGGGACACATCTATGTCGCTCAACCACCTCTGTTTCGCGTAAAAAACAAAAGCAAAACCTACTACGTCCAGAGCGAAGAGGAAATGCGTTCGCAGTTAATGGATCGAGGTTTGGCAGATACTTCTTTTGAAGGCGAGGGAGTTAAAATTGAAGGCGAAGAAATGCGTCGTCTGTGCGGTGAACTCTCGGCACTCGAAGATGCTGTTCTGGCACTTGAGCGTCGCGGGATCAATCTGAAAACTCATGCCAATCGTATCGATTTGGAAACGGGACGATTGCCGATCTATCATGTTCGATTGGGAACACAGGAAAGCTGGTTTGGTGATCGAAAGAAACTGGACAAATATATCACCGGCCAGGAAGCTGAAATGGGCGTGGAGTTGTCAGTGGACAGCGACGGGGATGAGGAGGTCGGGGATGCCGAATCGAACCAGCAGCGCGTTCAGATCAATGAATTTCATGAAGTGAGAACGATCAATTCAGCACTCAAAGGAATCGCAGAATTTGGATTCACGATTGAATCGCTGCTGCCTCAGGAGCGTACGGGGATTGAAGAACCGCGTTTTATTTTACGCCGTGGCGAAAACGAGACGGGCGTGGAAGACCTGAGAAGCCTGGTGGGTGCGGTACGGGCAGCGGGTGAAAAAGGAATTCAAGTCACCCGATTTAAGGGACTGGGTGAGATGAATGCGGAGGAATTGCGTGAAACGACGCTTGATCCGGACAATCGGACACTGATCCAAGTGAAAATGGACAACGTCTCCGAAGCGGACGACATGTTCCGGATTTTGATGGGGGACAAAGTCGAACCGCGACGGGAATTCATTGAAAAACACGCTCTGGACGTGCGCGATCTGGACGTTTAGTCCCGTAGTGGACGGGGAATTAATTGCAGAGTTTGGTGTGGGAGATTCGTTCGCAAATTGGTCAAAATTGTGCTGTCGCTGACGGCCAAGCACCAAATGCTCCATTTTACGTGAATTTGACGCTTAAATGGAGTACTTCGATTCGGGTATTCAGTAATACAAAGTAGGTTTTTTTCAGAGTTTTGCTTGGTTGCTCTGACTATGATGTATCTTTTCTACGCTACTCAACTTGTTGCACTCACTTTTTAACACATCGATATTGGAGACTCTGAATGTCGAACAACCGGTTTACCAAACTTTTTCTTTTGGCACTGAGCGTAGTTTTTCTATCAGTAGCATCGCCAACGCGTTCAATTCAAGCAGAAGTGATTGACTTGGATTTAAGTGGGATAATCGTCGATCCGGAGGGAGTGAATGGTCTCACTCCCGCCAATGCCGAGCGTTACGTTGCAGCGGTTAGAAGAGGACAGGCGTTTTGGAATGCGCGTGTTTTAGGCTATAGCAACACCCTACCGACAGATGTCCAAGCCCAGTTACCGGGTAACCTCGTGATCTTGATATCCAACGAGAATATTGGGCAGGGAGTTCTGGGATTTGCCGGGGTGGATGCAACCACCATTATCGACATCGTACGGGGAACGGCCTTTGACACCCGACTGGTCGCTGTAGGAACGACTGCTATTTTTACGTTGGACAATAATTTTGTCGCTACCAGCACCGATGACGAGATTACCGACGTGGCGATTCATGAATTCGGCCACGCACTTGGAATAGGAACCCTATGGAACGCCAATGGACTGCTGGCGCAAATTGGTAATTCGGGGGTGCTACAGTATGTAGGAGCTGAAGCTCGCCGTGCTTTCGCAATCGAAGCTGGTGTCTCTGGTCTGGCTCGAACCGGTTTTGTTCCGATTGAACAACAGGGGGGCCCCGGCACGGCTCTTGCACATTGGGAAGATGACAGCCCAATTTTTAATACTGTTGCCCAGAACAACCGAATCGAATTGATGACGGGTTTCTTTATTCCAAACACTGAGCGTTTCATTTCGCGCACGACACTTGCTTCTTTGGTGGATCTTCATTACGTAGTCAGAGGGTTTAATGAAGATGAGCTAATTGAGTTTCCTCGCACATTAGCGAGGCGGGCAGGCATCATCCCCGGTGCTTCAGCTCCAGTGAGCCCAGCTTTCAGGCGTGGCGGACAAGGATTCAGTAGCGACCTCTTCGGTGCCAACCAAGCAACATCCAGTCCGGCAACACAGCCACGTGGAACAGTAAACGTTTATAAAAAGCGTAGAAAATAAGATCCAGCAGGCAATAAGTGCAAAGCGTGGAAAAAATTAGCGAGAATTCAGGATGAATCAGGAAGTTGCCGCTCTTCACCCAACTGAAATCTGGACCTGTTTTGAGGAATTGAACGCAGTGCCGCGTCCTTCGAAGAAGGAAGAACGTGTCATCGCGTTTATGAAAAAGTTCGGTGAAGATCTTGGTCTGGAAACGATCATTGATCCAGTCGGTAACGTCATCATTCGAAAACCCGCCACCAGCGGTAAAGAAGACGTGATTCCGGTGGTTCTCCAAGGCCATCTGGATATGGTCCACCAGAAGAATTCAGCGACCGAATTTGATTTCGAAAACCAGGGAATTGAATCCTGGATTGATGGTGACTGGGTCAAGGCGAAAGGGACAACTCTGGGAGCGGATAACGGTATCGGTTCCGCTTCGATCATGGCGGTGCTGAAGTCTGATTCCATCGCTCACGGTCCAATCGAAGGCCTGTTTACCATCGATGAAGAAACCGGCATGACTGGTGCGATGCATCTTCAGGATGGTTTGCTACAGGGTAAGATTCTCCTGAACACCGACACCGAAGATGAAGGAGAGTTGTGCATCGGGTGTGCTGGAGGCGTCGATTCCACTGCTCATTGGAAGTACGCTCAAGAAGACAACAACCATCCGGCGTTTCAGTTATCATTGACCGGGCTGCGTGGTGGGCATTCCGGATGCGACATTCATTTGGGGCGTGGAAATGCCAATAAATTGATGAACCGCTTGCTGTTTCATCTAAACCAATCCGTCCCGATTCGCATCGCATCGATCAATGGGGGGAGCTTGAGAAATGCTATCCCGCGTGAATCATTTGCCACGATTACCTTTGACGGAGGATCGGAATCTGATGTCCGCGAAGCGTTGACCAAGATCGGTCAGGAAATTCAGACCGAACGTCGAACCAGCGAGCCCGGGTTAAAGATTCAACTGGAGGCGACGGATCACGTGTCGCAGGTGATGGCCGAAGATGACCAGGTGACGCTGTTGAATCTGGTTTACGCGTCTCCCAATGGTGTCCATCGAATAAGTGAAGACATCGAAGGACTGGTGGAGACATCGACCAATCTATCCAGAATAGAAATGAGCGAAGGCGATGCATCTTTCCAGTTTCTCACTCGCTCAAGCCTCGAATCGGCCAGAGAAGAACTGGCATTAACGATCCAGAGTATTTTCGAACTGGCCGGTGCCACGGTGGAACATACGGGGCGTTACCCGGGCTGGAAGCCGAATGCGGAATCCAAAATTCTGGACAAGATGAAAGCCGTTTATCAGGAACTGTTCGGGAAAACACCGTCCGTCAACGCGGTTCATGCCGGGCTGGAGTGCGGTATTATCGGCAGTCACTATCCCGGGATGGATATGATTTCATTCGGACCCACCATCAAGAATCCACACTCGCCAGACGAACAATGTCACATTGAATCCGTCGGCCTGTATTGGAAATACTTGGTCGCAGCGCTCGAAGCTATCGAGTAGTTTTGCACAGTAGTCCGGCAGGATTTTGTTCAGATTCTAACAGTGGGCTATGCTGTTTCACGAGCAGGAATCTGATCAGCGATGCGATTGGTGTGAAGCGCCTCTTCAGCGGTTTGGGGACGCTGTTGTTGAATCTCGGACAGTAGTTTTTGCAGTGTTTCGACTTCGCTACCGCTTAAACGTGCGGACTGCACCATCCATTTCAACATCGGAATCGGTCGTCCTTGAAACACGGTGTGCAGCAACTGGTCGCTGACGCGATCCATGCACTCTGCTTCGGTGTATTTTGACCGGTAAAGGTAACGGTTTCCCTTGCGTTGGAAGTCCAGAATACCTTTTTGCACCAATCGGTGCAGCAATGTTTTGATCGTACCAGCGGACCATTGAGTGGATGTCGCCAGCAGAGAAATAATCTCACTGGAAGTTACCGGTTCCGATAGCCAAACCTCATGCATAACACGCCATTCAGCGTCCGAAATGGAAGGTGAATCATTCATGGCTGTAACGAAAAAGAGATTGAGAAACAAATCACAGACAGAACACTTACAGAAAAATAATGCCAATGTCAAAGTCAGTTTCGCTGGAAAGCGATCCGGGCAAGCTTTCCTTTTGATGCCCGAGGCGTAGTATTGGTCGGGTTCGGTCGTTTGAGAAATGGGAAAAAAAGCAACCGGTATTCAGCCGTCAAATAAATCTTTTGGGGAGTTAAACATGAAACCATCAATGCTATCAAATTGGAGAAAATTCAGCGTAGCAACCGTCATGCTGTTAGTCGTGGCAGCGTTTGTAACCGTGAATTCTTCGCAATCACACGCAGCGGATTATTTTTGGCGGTCAAATCCGGGAAGATATTCCTCGTATCACGTGCCGTCATATCGTGTCAATTCAGCCCGGCACGCCAACGCTCGTTCAGTCAGACCCGTGACCGGCTATGGTTCCAATCTGCATCGTAATTTTACTATTCGACAGCAACAGCAAAGGTCGCGATCCGGTGGTTCATTGATCTATCGCGGCAATGTGCTGTGGCGTCGATAAAACGCGAAAGTAGAGCGCGATTTAGTGGCCAGCCTTATCGAATCTAGGAGCGCGCACTCACACAATAAAAATCCGCTTCTATTCGAAAGTGCTCTTCTTGGTGGGAAGGATCTGCTAATCACCTGGTCACTGACAGCGGCGGAGCGATGGCCTCTGGATCCGCAGAGGCACCACGAAAAAAGGCCGCACGAACTGTGCGGCCTTTCTAAGTCTACAGATGTCTCAAGGGTGCTGTTATCTGGGGAAGACAGGTGTCAGGTTTTCGCTGACACGCGACTCGTTGGTTTCGTAAACGTAAACGCTTTCTTCCACAATCACCCGGCGAGCGGAACCACCGGCCGTCAACGCACTTCGTACGACGTGCTCGCCTTTGGCAACACCCACCGCATTAAAGGAGAACGACAGTTTCTTTCCCGGTTTTACCTGGTGGCTGACAAAGGTGATCGAGTTGCTGGCTTCATCGACGACGACTCCGACGTTGTCTTTGGCCACGGCCATCAATGACGAGGGCAGTTCAACGGTCACTTCAACATCGTCCGCCGACTGGCTTCCCTTGTTGGTGACATGGACATCAAAGGTCGCCTTCGAACCAATTTGTACCGGACCGCTATTGTTAGCCATGTCGATACTCAGATCAGCCCGGGCGTTGATCTCCGTTTTTAAAGTAAATTCAGACTGTCGGGTTTCGTTGCTGCCAACCACAATTCGGCAAACCTGCTCGCCCGGTACACTGGAAACAGCTTTCAATTGGATGGTTTCTTGTGACAGTGCCTGGATGCTGTCGAACTTCCATGTCAACGTTTGCGAAACTTCGTCCATTTTTGCTTGGCGATTGATGGTCGTTACTTTCATGCCGCGTGGAATGGCCAGGGAGACAGAAACGCCAGAAACATCAACCTCCCCGGAGTTATCGACCTTGATCGAGTAAATACCATCGCGATCAACAAAATTCATGTTGGGACCAACGGCTAAAACTTTGAGTTCAGGTTGAGAAATCTTCAGCATGCAATCGGCAGTATTGGCAGCGACCCGTTCGCCTTCGGCAGTGAAATCAAGCTTTACCTGTCCGGGTAATTTGGCCAGTGAATCAATGGTGACAATCAGATTTTCACCGGGCTTGAGATCTTTTGGGGCGCTCATGCCTTGTTGTTTCAGGAAACGCAATTCGTCCGGGAAATTACCCTGAAGACGAACTTGGCGGGCCAGACCGTCACCCACATTTTCAATCGAAACCGTATGGGTGGTCTCGTCACCGATGTTTACCTGTTTTGGTCCGTCAACTTTCAGAACCAGTTTAGGTTGGCGGACGGCAACTACCGTCGAATGAGAGTCGATAATTTCCATGCGTGTGCGAAAATCAAGTGGAAGTTTTTCACCAGGAATGACGCGCACGGTAATTTCACGTTCCTGATTGGATTCCAGATCAGACAACATGTAGGTCAATCGACCGTTCTCTTCGGACGTAGGGGTTGGTTTGGCCGATACGAATTTGGCGTGAACAGGTAACTGAATGTCGAATTCGACTTCCTGAACCTGTCGGGAACCGGCGTTTCTCAGGCGGAAGGTAACGTCGGTTTCTTCATCTAGGTTGACTTCCCGGGAGGAACTGATTTCGACAGTCATAATGGGTGTCGAGGCCACCCGGTTGCGAGCATTCACGTAGGCATCACTGTTTGAAGTGACATCCTCTTCGGTATCCACACGTTTGATTGCTGGCGGATTTCCACCAGATGGATTTCTGGCAAATTCACTATCGTCAGCGATCGCTGGTCCCGTTGATTTGTCGTTGGAAGTCCGTTCACCATCGGCATCGATGATCTCGTAATCGACGTTCGTCGGAGCAACCGTTTCTGTCTGTACCGGAAGCAGAGTATGGGCGGGCGTACCCGTGGGGACCGGTGGTTGTGAGAGGTCAGCCCCCATCGATGTACTGGCGGACTGTTGAGATTGAATTTCGGGTGAATTTTGTCCCATCGGAACAAATTCACCCTGGGCAAAAATCGAAGCAGAGGCAAAGCAAGTCACCAGCGCTGTTGCGATGGCGGTTGCATGCGATCGACGGAGGTAGGGGGGCATCGGAGTTCTCCAACCAATGAATGACATATCTTGTAGACATCTCTCTTATCGGCCGGATAATTGGTAAAATCAAAAGACTTTGACATTATTAGTTCAGTTTCACCAGAAAAAACTTCCCAACGCCGCCATGTTAACAGTCGGTTGCCAAGCCGGGATGCTGCTAGCATGTTTGGTGTTTACTGGTGGCCCATAGTGCGCGAGAAGTTTCAATCGCCGCAATGGTTTAGTATCCACGATTTTTCAATTAACCCGTGATGGTCATGAACAACAGTTA
Source organism: uncultured Pirellulaceae bacterium (assembly GCA_937967505.1). Taxonomy (GTDB): domain Bacteria; phylum Planctomycetota; class Planctomycetia; order Pirellulales; family Pirellulaceae; genus Mariniblastus. The sequence continues at coordinate 54,358 of CALCJM010000127.1, forward strand.
CCAGAACTTAATTCGACGCTTGAATCGGTCAGTCACCGCAGTCGCCGTTTTGTTGCTTTCCGCCTTATTCACCCCATTGGTTTGTTCCCAAAACATGCTTGAATACCCGACGACAGAAAAACAGGAGCAGAGCGACAATTTTTTTGGTGTCCAGGTCGCCGATCCCTATCGCTGGTTGGAGAGGGATGTCCGGGAATCGAAGGATGTCGAAAACTGGGTTAAAGCCGAAAACGATGTAACTTTCGCATATATAAAGGGGATACCGCACCGCGATCAAATCGAGAAACGTTTGACGGCGCTGTGGGATTACGAAAAGTATCGACCACCCTTTAAAGAAGGTGACAAATACTACTATTTTAAAAACAACGGTTTGCAAAACCAGAATGTGCTGTATGAATCGCGTACAGCGGATGGCGAAGGGCGAATCCTGATCGACCCCAACACCTGGTCCAAGGACGGTACCGTGGCGATGGACAGCGTTAATTTTAGTCACGATGGTAAGTACGTCGCCTACGGGATTCAGGAGTCGGGTTCTGACTGGCGAACATGGAAAATTATGGAGGTTGCCAGCGGAAAACTACTGGACGAATCTTTGAAGTGGATCAAGTTTGGTGGCATCAGCTGGCGAGAGGACAACGAAAGCTTTTACTACAGTCACTATGATGCACCGACCAAGGAAGATGAATTTCAGTCGCTGAATCTTGGTCAAAAGGTCTACCTGCATAAACTGGGAACACCTCAGGCTGAAGACAGACTGGTGTACCGCAACGATGACCAACCGGAGTGGGGATTTATTCCGGAAGTGACTGAAGATGGCAGCTATCTGATTGTGACGGTTTGGAAAGGCACCGATGACCGGTACAAGATCATGATCAAGCCCCTCAAGGATGCCAACGGCAACGAAGTTGAGGAGGAGTTAACCTTCCTGATTGATAACTTCGAAAATGAATTTTCTTTCATTGGTAATCAAGGGCAACGGCTGTATTTCAAATCCGATTTCAACGCATCGCGCAAGTGCATTCTGACTATTGATCTGGATAAACCGGATCGGGACAGTTGGCAGGTGATTGTCCCGGAGGCTGAACAGGCGATGACCGGCGCAGCTCTGGTGGGCGATTTCATCGTCACCGAGTATCTCAAGGATGCAAAAACGCAGGTCAAGTTTTTCGATTTGGAGGGGAATTTTGTGCGCGAGGTTCAGTTCCCGGGCATTGGTTCAGCCACGGGATTTGGCGGAAAACGCAGTTCAACCGAGACGTTCTACAGCTTCTCCAGTTTCAATCGCCCTCCGTCCATTTTTCACTACGATCTGAATTCAGGAGAAAGCCGCCTGATTCGTCAGGCGAAAGTCGATTTTGAATCTGACGAATTTGAAGTTAGCCAGATCTTTTATCGTAGCAAGGATGGAACGCAGGTACCCATGTTCCTGGCGCACAAAAAAGGCCTTGAGCTTAATGGAAAGAACCCCACGCTGTTGTATGCCTATGGCGGGTTCAATATTTCTTTGACCCCGGGATTTTCGGTGACACGTTTGCAGTGGATGGAAATGGGAGGAGTATTTGCCATGCCCAACCTGCGAGGCGGCGGAGAATATGGCAAGGACTGGCACAAGGCCGGCACCAAAACCAAAAAGCAGAATGTGTTTGATGATTTTATCGCCGCCGCACAGTGGTTGATCGACAATCAATATACCTCCGCACAACATCTGGGAATTCAGGGTGGCAGCAACGGTGGATTACTGGTCGGCGCGTGTATGACTCAGCGGCCCAATCTATACGGGGCTTGTTTGCCGGCGGTGGGCGTAATGGACATGTTGCGATTTCACAAATTCACAGCGGGACGTTTTTGGACTGACGATTATGGCTGTGCTGACAGTAACCGCGAAGAATTCGAAGCCTTGTATGCCTATTCGCCCTATCACAACCTGCGTTCGGGAACGGAGTATCCTCCAACCCTGGTCACCACGGCCGATACTGACGACCGTGTTGTTCCAGGGCACAGTTTCAAGTTTGCCGCACGGCTTCAGGAGGTGCAAGTCGGAACCAACCCGGTACTGATCCGGATCGAGACCAAGGCCGGTCACGGAGCAGGAAAACCGACTTCCAAAATTATCGAGGAGTACGCTGACATGTGGGCGTTCTTGGTCGAACACCTGAAACTACAACCATTCTTTCCCGCCGACGTTTCAAAACCTTGACGACCGATCATTTCCAACGTAACCACGCTCGCCAGAGCGTGGATGCCCCGGCTTTCAGACCCACCCCGGTTAAAGCCCCGATGCAGGCAAATTAATATCCGCCTGTCAGGGGTTCCGGCGGGTGTGGTCCCTACGAAAATCGACTCTCATCATCTCCCGACAATCGCCGACTTGCCATGTAGAGTTTTCGAAAATTCCGCGTAAAATAGCCTCTTCTCAACCACCACCAGAAACAAACTGCAAACAAGATTCTATGAGCCAAGCCGAAGACGAACCCCAAACGAACGAAGCGCTCGAAGGCCTTCGTCAAAAAATCGACGCGGTCGATCGTCAACTGGTTGATCTGATCAATCAACGCGCGCGTCATGTCGTCGAAGTCGGGAACCTGAAGCGTGGCAGTGGCGTGCCTATCTACGCCCCTCATCGGGAAGCAGCCGTATTGAAGAAAATTCAGTCTTTCAATGAGGGACCGATTCACGATCGAACCTTGGAGGCCGTCTATCGGGAACTAATGAGTGGAAGTTTCGCTCTGGAACAGCCTCTACGAATCGGGTACTTGGGCCCGGTTGGCACATTCAGCCATCTGGCAGCGACCAAACAGTTCGGCTCCAGCGTCGCATTTGAGGACCTGCGCCAAATCGAAGGCGTGTTCGAAGAAGTCACTCGAGGCCACGTGGACTACGGTTTGGTGCCGATTGAAAACAGCACCGGTGGCGGTATCAACGAAACGCTTGACGCATTCCTGTCCTACCACGACCAACTGAATATCTACGGAGAAGTGCAGCTGGCGATTCACTTTTCGCTGTTGGCTAACGGCAAACCGGAAAGCATTAAACGCATCTACTCCAAAGCCGAAGCATTTACCCAATGTCGTAACTGGCTTAATACCCAATACCCCAATGCTCAACGTATTCCGGCTGAAAGCACTGCGGCAGCGGTCAAACAGGCCAAGGAGGAATTTGACGCCGACCCGGAATCGGGTGCCGCCGCCATCGGTTCGTCGCTGGCGGGAGAAGTCTATGGACTGCACTCTTTGTTTGACGCTATTGAAGACCGCCAGAGAAATATCACCCGGTTTCTGATTTTATCCAAAAGCGAGACAGAAATTTCCGGGAATGACAAGACTTCAGTGATGTTTACGACCGATCACCGGCCAGGTTCACTGGCCGATGTCCTGTCCGTATTTAAACGCAATTCGATAAATCTGACTCATATTGAAAAGCGGCCCAGCCGCGAAGTTAACTGGGATTACACTTTCTTTGTAGATATTGAAGGTCATCGCAAAGACCGGCAGATTGCCGAAATCATCGGCGAGGCGCGGGCACACTGCAAAAACTTCCAAGTGCTTGGCAGCTTTCCGGCTTGTCAGAGCATATTTTAGGTACGTGCGACTGATTAAGGTGCGCGTGACTGATGTGTATCGTTCTTGCAATTGCCGGGGATGAATTTACCGGGGATGACTGGTTACCCGGAAACCGTTGGAGTATTGATGAATCGCTTTGCACAATCCACATGTTACGCTGTTGTAATTTGCGCGATCGTTTTGACGATTGCCACCACTTCTATCGCACAGGAAAAATTGCGAATCGACAACGATACGGTGGTGGTGCTGGAGTCGCCCTGGGAAGAACTGGAAAGCAGGACCAAGGCTGATTTGCATGGATTGCATGCCGTCAACCATAAAATTATCTGGGCCAGCGGTGGTAACGGTACCGTCATCCGGTCCGTCGATGGCGGCACATCGTGGAATCAGTTCACTGTTAAAGATGCCGCCTGTCCCGACGGTCCACTGTTGATTGACATTCATGGCGTAGATGAGGCAACGGCGATCGCGATCAGTGCCGCAACACCAGCGAAAATTTATCGCACCACCAATGGCGGTTTGCGTTGGAAAGCAATGCTGGAGTATCCTGGCGACAAAGTGTTTTTCAGGTCGCTGTCATTTTGGGACAGTCAACGCGGCATAGTGATGGGCAATGCCATTGATGGTCGGATGCTGCTGTTGCGGACCTCCGACGGAGGAGTTGTCTGGAAACGACTGAGGGAAGAGCATCGTCCTGTCATGAACGCCGGTGAAATCGGCATGATGGGTGGTGGCACCCATATGGAAACGCAAGGCGATCAAACTCTGGTGGTGGCGCTTGGTGGCAGCGATACCGGATCGCGCGAGAACTCACGTGTGCTGATCAGCAAAGACTATTGCCGTTCATGGGTGTCGGGAAGTGTACCCGTTCGCCGGTCGAAAATGGGTGGCGTTTTCTCGGTACATTTTTCCACAGAAAAAGATGGCGTCGTGATTGGTGGCGATTCGGAAAATCCGGAATTCAAAGATCGCATCTATGCCGTCACCTCGGACGGGGGAAAGACATGGGGTGTGCCAACCCCCGCGTACCCACCTTCGGGGTTTCGCAGCAGCGTCGCACGCTTTATTGATGACAAAGAGGTGAAACTGGTCGCCGTGGGTCCGTCGGGAACGGATCTCTCCACCGATCTTGGTAATAAATGGCGAAAGGTATCGGAGAAAGGGTTCCGGGTCGTTAATTTTACGCCCGACGGAAAACAGGGATTTGCTGCGGGCAATAAGGGACAAATCGCGCGGTGGATACCGGAAGCGGTGAAAACGAAAACCCCAGCCACCACGACCGCTGAGAACAACGGTCGCGTCGCGCAGTAGTCGATTGACAGAAAAAAAGCTGTTTTTTTGAAGAATCGAAAAAAAAATACGGGGATCTGGCGGGGCACCGCGACTTTTCTTTTGCAGGCCGACCGGGAAAGTCCGGCACCTGCCGACCAGTGGTGAATCAAGTCTGGTCTCCACCGGTGGCACCGACAAAGTTCCTGATAAATACGTTTCCGGAAATGACCCAAAACGCAACGATCGACTGGCGGGCTGCACTACAGCAGCATCAGGGCTGGCTGAAGAGAGTTTTGCGAAACCGGATCGGTGATCGCCACGCCGTCGAAGATGTCATGCAAGAAGTTGTAGTGGCGGTATTACGACAATTGGATACTGGTAATCCGGACGATCGTCGTAGGGAAGCAGGTCGAGGAAAAAGCAGGTTGCCAACAGACCCGGACAAGGTCGGCCCGTGGTTGTACCGGGTGGCGATTCGCCACGCGATAAATTTCCACCGTAAACAAAACCGCCGCAGTCAGGCGAAACCCGTCGCACAGATCGAGGTCGCATCAACTGAGGTCAGTCCGCTGGACTGGATGTTGAATCGTGAATCAAGCGCCCACCTGCAACAGGCGCTGGAAGATCTGGGTGACGGACAACGAGAGATATTGATGTTGAAGTTTGGTGAAAACTGGAGTTATCAGCAGTTGGCCGATCGTTTGGGCATCTCCGTTCGCGCTGTTGAACATCGTTTATTAAAAGCCCGAACACAATTGCGATCCATATTGGTCAACTCCGCTAGAAAGCCGAACAACCCGGGAGCTACCGATGTCACACGATAGTGTACGAGAGAAAATTGACGAATTGCTTTTGCAGCGACTGGTGGATAACGAATTGTGTCACGACCAAATTCGCCAGTTGCTGGCGGGGGCTGAATTTGCCGACGACCAGAGCCAGTGGAAACAAATAGCGCTGGCGTTCGCGGAAAATCAATTGGTCCAACGCTCTTTCTTTAATGCGGATTCGATCGTATCAACCGCTAAATTGGATCAATCCCGGGAACCGGAGGAGAGTGTTCGGGCAGCACAAGCGATTGAAACTGCGATTGAAACTAGGAAAGGATCATCGAAGGTATCCAGGCCGTGGTGGTTGGCGGCGTTGGCGGCCAGTTTGCTGCTGACCTTGGGGACCGTGTATCAGGTCGCAAACACCGGATCGAAAGTTGGCGGTAATGCGCTGGTGCAAAATGGGCCAACGATTGAATCACCGCAAACCCAGGCAGGGGCAGGGGCTGGGGCAGGGGCGGAACCAGCAACGTCAAACAAAACCATCGACTCATTTGATCGTACTTCGCTGGCATCCTGCGAACCGGACCATCAACTGAAAACCGAAGACATGAAAACGTGGCCGGTGACAGGTCATAACGGTTCGATCCCGCTGTATGATGTCCAGCGATTGCATCCCGATCAGTTGGCCAGTTTACAAGGTGATGACGGAGCAGCCCGGGAGGCGATGTTCGCGCGCGTGCTGCCGCAAACGTTTTCGCCGGAAGTCGTGCGACAACTACAACAGTCGGGGGGAATGGTCGATCAGAATCTCGAATTTATTTCGGGTCGCCTGGATGACGGCCGATCGTATTTGATCCCTTATCGAACGATTCGTTTTTTGCCCGGGCAATAAGTACAACCAGTTTTTAACACAACCTTTAGTGAGCTTTATTCAAGGGAGTTCAACAATGAATACCATCATTACAAATCGATATTTAACACGGGCATTCCGGGCACTGACCAAAATGATTGCGTTGGGAGTTGTGCTGGTGATCGGGCTCCCGACGTTTGGCCAAGGCATCGAAATCATTGGCAACGATGGAAAACAGGTGGAGATCAGTCCTGAAGTTGAAGGTGTACCGAACGCTCCTCGTGCGGAAGCGCATATCGACGACCCGGGTAGAGCCCGTGGCACCGGGCTGACGGTACTGGGGCCAGACGGGCAACCGATGTTTTTGCCGACCGGAGACGCGCGAAGCGTGCAGATTCAACGCTCTTTCAGTACCAAGATGATCGATGGCCAGCGTCAGGTCGCACAGACGGGAACTGCGATCGTCGTTGATGCCGACGGTCAGCGACGCGAGTACGAACTGGCAGAAACGGACGATATCGACGGGCTGGCGACGATACAGCCTCACCAGCAGCCCGAAGCGAAGAAAAGTTGGATGATTGGCGTCGTTTGCCAGCCAGCTCCGGAAATGGTGCGCAGTCATTTGGGTCTGGAGGAAGAAACCGGACTGCTGGTGCAACAGGTTCAGCCCGGCAGCCCGGCAGATATTGCAGGTTTGAAAAAGTTTGATGTGTTGCTGTACGCCGACGACCAACAATTGACGTCGTTGCAGGATCTGACCACGGTCGTTTCAGAAGTTGGTCAGGAGGAAAGTGTGATCGGGTTGACTGTAGTCCGTGGTGGCGACGAGATACCCGTCGAGGTAACGCCTGTGGAACGCGACTATGCCGCGATGCCGATGCGGCAGTTGCCGATGAACATGTTCGAAATGAACGACATGGGGCCGGGTATTATTTTCCGTAACGGGTTGGACGATGGTGCCGGCATGAACCGCATGCGGGAGATGATGCAGCAGCAGATGAACCAGATGAAGGCCGAGTTCCAGAACCTGGACGCGCTGATTCAGGAGGGATTACCAATGAATATTCCGGCTCCACGTATGGAACCACGTTAATCCGCCGGCAATGTCTTGAACGCGATGACCTGAAGCACAATTTGTAATACCGATGTAATACCGACAACGATGCTTCTGTGTCTGTAGATTTAAAGATAGCCAATGACCAACCCAAAACAGCTGTTCCCCGGGCCAGAGATAAGGATCTATGTCCTGATTGGTTTGCTGTTCCTAGTTTTAACCAGCGGTGTTTGGTTAACATTGGCTATCTCGCGCGGCGTTCGATCTAACCAGTGGTTGTGTTTCTGTGCATCATTTATAACCCCAACGATGACATTGGTTTATTCCTTTAATTCAGTTAATTCAGTTAGGGAAATCTCATGCGTCTCTTACTTTCACTTGTGTTGGTCGCTTCTTTGTTCGTTCCTACAACAGGTTCAGTTTTCGCTGACGAGAACACTGGTCAGTCGCAAATGCTGGAAGGGGAATTCAGGATTCATCCCAAGTACCTGTACAAGTACTACGTGGCCTTTGGTGATGGCCAGACATGTGCGTTATATAGCGCCTCACATCAACGCGATGACGAGGCACTTGGCGTGTTGCGACCCGGTGCCAAAGTTCGGGTCCGGGGGATACTTGGAACTGAATTTCACCGCAGCACCGCCACAACAGATAACCCATCACCATTCAATTCGGCTTGGGTGCTGTACATGGACGTTGAGTCTGTCGAGTTATTGCAAAATCTCCAACCAAAGCGTCCCGAAACGGCAGTGGTCAAAGTCGGCATGACTTTTCAAGAAGTGGTCAATACGAAAGGACAACACTATCGCCCCTATGTGGGCGCCCGTGTTGGCAGTTTGGTTCTGGTGTATGATGATATTAGCGTGGAAGTCTTCGACTATGTGCCCGGATCGAAAACGATGAGAGGGCGTGTTCAAACTATTCAAAAAACGAATTGGGAATCGGCGGCTCTGCTGTTAAAAGACACTCCGTACGCTGACGAGAAAGCCACCGGTCAACAGGATATGCCGGAGTTATCGACCGGACAAAATCCGTAAACAGCACCACCAGCAGCAGCCAAAGAAAAACACCTCGAAAGTTTGTTGAGAGCTAAACTTTGTGCTCTCTGAAGGGGTATTGGTCTGGCGAGACGCCGTGCGTCGTCGATACGAACTGCCGGGACTGAATTTTTTCCCTGATCACACGAACAAGAACCATGTCTGATACAGAAGCCAATGCTGTCGTTGTGGCTGCCGATCCTGTACCGATGGACGATTCCATTGTATCCGGCGTCGGTCCTGCGATATCGGCGAACAATCTTTGCAAGACCTATCGTAGCGGGACGGTGTTTCGGAAAGAGCTTAAAGCACTGGAGAATGTCAGCTTCGAGGTCAAACGCGGCTCGATCTTTGGTTTGCTGGGCCCCAACGGTGCCGGCAAAACGACGTTTGTCAAGATTTTATTGGGGATCATCACCAAAACAGCCGGCAGTGCCAGTTTGTTGGGTCACAGGGCAGGGTCGATCAATGCTCGGCGGCAGGTCGGATACCTGCCAGAACATTTACGCATCAGTCCTCACCTGACGGCTTGGACTGCGCTGGAGTGTTTCGGTAATCTGAGTAATGTACCCAACAGTGTAATTCGCGACAAACGAGACGAACTTTTGGAACTGGTGGGACTGACCGGGCGGCATCGAGAACCCGTCAGGAATTTTTCCAAAGGCATGCTCCAGCGATTGGGCTTGGCCCAGGCAATGTTGCACGAGCCCCAACTGCTGATGTTGGATGAACCGACAGATGGCCTAGACCCGCGCGCCCGTGCCGAAATGCGGCAGATCATTCATCGTCTGCGCGAGTCGGGCGTGACTATTTTTCTTAACAGTCATTTGCTGCAGGAGGTCGAACTGATTTGTGATTCGGTCGCCATTCTCAATCGGGGGCAGCTGAAGTACTGCGGCCCGGTGGAGACCATCGGCCAGGAGGTAGCCAATGAGAATCAACAAATCAACGCCGAAATCGATTTGGCTGCGCCGCAGGCGGAGATACAGGCAGCATTGGAAGGAAAAGCCTACAGGCATCTGAAACCGCCTTCGAAAGCGGGAGCCTCGATCGATGTGACTTTTGCATTTCAGGGAGAAGTTGATGAGTTTATCGATGAGATGCGTCATCGGCAGATCAGTATCCTGCGTCTGTTACCACGGCGGATCAGCCTGGAAGATGCATTCTTAAAATTGATTGACGATCTCTGATCGTTCTTTCCGGTTGACAAACTTCAGATTTTCCAGGTTCAGAAGCCACCCCATTCGGTAGACCAATATGCGGCAATACCTTGCCATCATCAAAGATTCTTTTCGCGCGGCGATGGCGTCGCGCGTGCTGTACGTTCTGTTGGCGTTGATCACCATCCTGTTGTTGGCGCTGGCTCCGTTTCATTTTGTCGAAACACTGGACTGGAAACTGGTCTACCAACAGCACGTCAAAGACCCGGCCGCTCTGGTTGAACAACTGCTGGATCATAAAGATGACCCGGGCCATCCCGAAGTCGTGCGGATCTGGGACCAGTTGCCCGATCGTCTCAAACGCGACCTCGAAGCAACAGAGAAATCGGATGATCCGTCGGCGAAAGAAGAACAAACCGGATCAAAGATGCCGGATTCGGTTCGGCAACAGCAAAAAACCAACAAGGCGTTCTTCCTTCATCAACAGGTGATTGAAGAATTGAACGAACTGATCAAAGACCCTGATTTCTATCGCGCCGAAGACTGGAAACGAATGCGGCTGAGAAAAGAGACCAAAGCGCTCGTTAAATCTTTGGAAAATGGGTTCAGCGCTAAACGTTCCCGGCGTTTGAATCGACTTTTGATTGGCCGGGCATTTCGGTCGGGCATTTCGCGCGGGCAGGCGACTTCGATGTCGGCGTGGTACGGTCCTTGGTCGTTTGAAATGCTGGACGCCCCGACCACTCAAGCCCAATTCGGAGCGCAGGTGATTGCGGTTATTCCCGGTATCCTTGACAAATTCGTGCTCTCGATCGGACTGGCGGTAGCGCTATTGGTAACGGCCAGCATCATTCCCGAAACATTTGAACCCGGGTCGTTGAATCTGCTGTTAAGCAAGCCAATCTCACGGAGTGGATTGTTTCTGTCCAAATTTGTCGGAGGTTGCGTCTTTATCGCGCTGTGTGCGACCTATTTGTTTGTCGGCATCTGGTTGTGGTTGGGTTTGGCGATGGGAGTTTGGGAGAATGCGATCCTGTACTGCATCGTGTTGTATGTGATTGTGTTTGGCATTTACTATTCGGTGTCGGCATTTGTAGGGCTTGTCACCCGCAGTACGATTCTGTCAGTAATCGTCACGATTCTGTTTTGGGGTTCCTGTTTTTTCGTCGGCACGGGGTACGGTTTTTTAAATACGCGAATGCAAAATATTCGCATCGTTGGGTTGAATGCCACCGAAGAAGCAAACAGTGAAATTGTGGCTCTTAACCGTCTGGGGCAGTTTTTGACACCGGAGGGAAAGAATCGCCCATGGCAATCGCTGATGCCCGATTTTGATGAACAGGCGCAGATGCAATTGGGAGTAATCTCTTACAGCGCCAATCTGGATCAGTCGCGCGAGTTGGCGTTGCCGTTTGGGCCGGTGATGAACCCGCCAGACGGAAAAATGATTGCTGGTAACACCTCCTTGCTGAACCCGCTCAGCTTCACTCGTCAACCGATGTTGATGGCCAGCGGTGCCGGGCAACCGTTTCAGAAGCAGGGAAAATTTCCTTCCGGAATGATGGATCTGTTGCAAGGCAAAACGATGGTCGTTGCGGTAACGAGCAATGGGAAAATCTATCGGTTTCAGGATCCGGCAACAGCCGATGACCGCAACACAGCGGCCGGAAAAAAACGGACCCCTCGGAAACAGTATTACGTTGATGTCAGCCCTGATCAGAAGATTGCGATCGATGCGCGTGGACAGGCGGCCATCAATCGTCAATCGGATGATATCGCCGTTTACCATGAGGGGACGCTACAATTACTGAACTTCGTCGAGGGAAAATATCTTTCAGGCGACAGCATCGAACTTGAAACCGGGACGCCAGCGTCGATGAGCTGTCTGGTGGAATTTGAAGGCGACAGCATCCTGCTGGCTCTGGGCAATGGGGACGTTATTTTGGTCGATGCCAATACGCTCAGCGAGACGGGCCGTTATCGTGTTGAGTCGAACTATTCGGTTGACTCGATCGCGGGTACTTCGGATGGTCACCGTTTTTTTCTTCAGACAGGGAATCAACGTCTGTGGATGCTGGATACAGAGGCCGGGGAGATTTCTCGGGCGACGGTGGCAGGGCAGGGGGAGATTTCGGCAGTCAGTGTTTCAGGTAATGATCAGCTGTTGGTCGCGGATCGCACCGCGCGCGTGATCCGGTATGCGCTGCCGTCATTTGAAGTAACAGATACGCAAGTACCGCCAGACACCCTGATCGTAAAAATTTACCGGATGGTCGTGCGACCGCTGTATCGGCTTTGGCCCAAACCGGGTGAGTTTTACAAAGTGGTAACCTACCTGTCGTCCAGCGGCAGCAGTGAGACCAACCGCGCCGTTGATCTTCGTCAGCAGCCAATGTATCAGAACCCGTTTGCACCTTTGACCAGTGGGCTGGCGTTTATGGTGGTGATGCTGTCGATCAGTTGCGTCTATTTTTCCCGCAAGGATTATTGATCTTGGGGGATTGGTTTGTGGTTCGTTGTATGCCAAAGGGGTCTGTCCATCTTGGTGGTAGCATTGTGGTAGTAGCAACGGGTGGATCGGCTGGATGACGCTTCGGCCAAATCAAATCCACCATCACGTGCATCGGTGTGATTGGTGGGTCGGCGCAATAACGCTGCGCGTTTGATTGGCTTGTCCCACCCTACGACTACTACGGCGGCGCGATCAGTGGGCGATCATTACCCGGTTGCCAGTTCATGCCAGTCAATTGGATCATCGAAGTGCGTTCCACCGTGTCGCAGGCGGCTGATCAGTGGCCCTTCAATACGGGTGACGATCTGTTCGAGGTTGGTGTCAGCGGCAGGATCGTTTGCACCCGGATGCACGTCATTAAGCACCACCGCGCCCACCTGTAGCCCTTCGTCAAAGCAGTCAGCTGCGATCAAAGTTTGCAGTGTCTGGTTGATTGCACCGACGGCATTATCGGCTACCACGACTAGAGGATATTCAAATTCGGCGGCCAGATCGGCGACGTATTCCTGATCGTCGATGGGTGACATCAGTCCGCCGGCACCCTCGACGATTACAATGTCACAGTTTCCGGTCCATGCGGCCAACCCCGTGCGGGCCAGATCAACGTCCAGCATTTTCCCCTCGGCCGCCGCCGCCAGGTGGGGCGCAACCGGAGCGCGAAAACGTTGTGGACAAACCGTCTCGAGGCTCAGTGGTCGACCGGCCGCTTCCCACAGTGCGACGGCATCTTCAGAGACCAGCGTCTGGCCGTTGGTATAGCTACCGTCATTGATACAGCCACTGGCAACAGGTTTATAGACGCCCACGCGATAGCCTGCTGTCCGTAGCTCGCCCGCAATCAGGGCACTGACATACGTCTTGCCAACATCCGTATTGGTACCGGTAACGAAGAGGCCTCGGGCGGGAATTTTTTCCATTTCAGTTTTCTCGGGCACGGGGTAGGATTCTGGCGGCGATTGATCGTCAAATTTGGATCTTGTACCGAAGGAAAACATGACTGCTTCCGTCCAACACCAATCGCAGAGGTCAAACGGGTCAACGGTGATCACCGTCGCGGCCGTCCAATTGAACTGCAGTGACAGCGTGGAGGAGAATATCGACCGCGCGATTGAGCAAATCAAACGGGCCGCTGCCAAAGGCGCGCGTCTGATTTGTTTGCAGGAATTGTTCACCAGCCCGTATTTCTGTCAATCGGAGGACCACGACCAGTTTCAATGGGCCGAATCGATTCCCGGTCCGACAACAGACCGTTTATGTGCGGTAGCCAAACAGGAAAAAGTAGTAGTGGTGGCGGGGCTGTTTGAGCGTCGCGCTGCCGGGCTGTTTCACAATACAGCAGTAGTGGTTGACAGTGATGGCAGTCTGGCCGGCAAATATCGAAAAATGCACATCCCGGACGATCCCTATTTTTACGAAAAATTCTATTTTACGCCGGGTGATACTGGCTTTTGCAGCTTCGAAACGTCTGTCGGCAAGGTTGGTGTTTGTATTTGCTGGGATCAATGGTTTCCCGAAGCGGCACGTCTGACGGCGCTCTCTGGCGCAGAATTTCTGGTTTACCCAACGGCGATCGGTTGGCAGGCACCCGAGAAAGCCGAATTTGGTGAAAGCCAACGCAATGCCTGGCAAACGATGATGCGTTCCCATGCCATCGCCAACGGAATTTATGTCATTGCGCCCAATCGGGTGGGTACCGAGGATCATATTCAGTTTTGGGGTTCCTCGTTTGTGGCTGATCCGTACGGGAATCTGCTGGGGGTTGCCGGAGAGCAGCCGGAGACTTTGGTCGTGGACTGCGATCCCGATCTGATCGAGACCGCGCGTACGCATTGGCCATTTTTGCGTGACCGCCGCATTGATGCCTACGGCGCAATTACCAAAAGGTTTCTGTCGTAGGTTTCAGGGAAAAGAGAGAATGTCTTTGTCCAAATATCCGGGTGACGACCAATTTAGAATGCCGCCAGAATGGGCGCCGCAGGTGGCGACGTGGTTGAGCTTCCCCGTCAATGGCGATACATGGTCGCAGAATCTTGAAGAAGCCCGGCATGAATTTGCGGCGCTGGTGCATGCGATTGCGGACGACCAGATCGCGCGGGTGTTGTGTGGCGGACATATTGAGACCGCCAATCAAGTGATTCTGGATCGATATTTGGATCGATTGAGCCAGAAACAGGTTGAAAACATCCAGCTGGTGGATATTCCGACCAACGATGCCTGGGCGCGCGACTACGCGCCAACGTTTGTCAAATCGGAAGACGCGCTGGTCTCGATTGACTGGCATTACAACGCTTGGGGTGGCAAGTATCCACCATTCGATCTGGACCAACAGGTCGCTACCAAAGTTGCCGGGCTGTTGGGAATTGAAAATGTCCCGGCAGGAATTTGCGCCGAAGGAGGCGCCCTAGAGATCAATGGCAAGGGCACATTGTTGGTGACGCGCTCGAGTCTGCTGAATACCAATCGCAATCCGGAAATGGATCAGGCCGAAATCGAAGCGGTTCTAAAACGAAGTTTGGGGGTCAGGGAAATCATTTGGCTGCCGGGAGATCAGACCGGGCCAACGGTTATGGGTGACGACACTGACGGGCATATCGATCAACTGGCCCGGTTCACCGATGACAATACGATTGTCTACGCCTGGACGGATGACATTGATGATCCGCAACGAACTGGTCTGGAACAAAATCGAAACGAATTGAAACGGCAAATGGAAACACGCAACGCGCACGCGCGATTGATTGCGTTACCGCTGCCGCCGGCGATTGAGTATTGCGATCTGCGGCTGCCTGCCAGCTACTGCAACTTTTTGATGACTAATCGGAGCGTGTTGGTTCCACAATTTGGAGTGGCCGATTCGGATGCCAGGGCACTAGCGATTCTGAGGCCTTTGTTTCCAAGCCGGCGGCTGCTCGCGCTGCCGTCCAGAGAACTGACGGTGGGGTTGGGGTCGTTTCACTGCCTGACGCAGCAACAGCCGGCTGAATTGTAGAATGAATATGTCTGTTGAGGCCGTTCACGGCCGTCCAGATGTGGATGTCCAGACGACGCGCCCGTACGTGGCTACGCTCGCCAGAGCGTGGATGGGCGCGGGGAGGCCTCACCAGTGTCATGATTCCCCCCGATGTCGATCCTGCTTACCTGCCGTGGAAAACCTGTTCAGTAGTGGTTGTCAGATTGCATAAAAGGCGTTGGAAACCTGTTAAATATCGGGTTTCCCAAGCGCTACTGGCAAACCCGCCAAACTTGTCCCCGGCAATAAAATGTTGGCAAATCCGACTTCTTTAAGAAACCTTAACCATCACTTCATGGCCTTTGGGTACTTTACTGCCCGTAGTGAATACAAATTTCTTGGGAATTTAAAGACAAATGAAACGCTATCTCCGCACGTTACCCGTTATTGCTCTGGTTCTGGGTCTTTCGATCGGTTGTGAAAAACCTGCCGGTCCAACTTCTTCAGCTGGTGGATCGTCTTCCGGATCGGCAACCACCGGTGGTTCGTCTTCGGCCGCTCCCAACAGCAGCCTTAAAGGCAATGTGGTTATCGAAGGTTCGAGCACCGTTGAGCCGATTTCGCTTAAGGCGAAAGAAGAATTCAAGAATAAGTTTTCAGCGGTCAACGTGTCGGTCAGTGGGCAGGGAACGGGTAATGGATTCAAGGCGCTTGCCAAAGGCGAGTGTGATGTGTCCGATGCATCGCGTCCGATCAAGGGTAAAGAGCTAAAATTGTGCCAGGAAGCCGGTATTAAGTTTTACGAGATCCCGGTGGCCTACGATGGTTTGACCATCGTTGTCAACAAGAAGAATGACTTTGTCGAATCGCTGACGGTAGATCAGTTGAAAAAGATTTTTCGCGAGGATATGGCTGCGAAAACCTGGAAAGAGATTGATGACAGTTGGCCTGACAAGCAGATCACGATCTTCGCGCCGGGGATTGCATCGGGAACGCATGACTATTTCATCGAAGTCATTGGCAAAAAAGATAACAAAGGCATGCGTAGCGATAACCAAACCACCAAAAGCGAAGACGACAAGACACTGGTCACAGGCGTCAAGCAGGATGAAACAGCGATTGGTTTTTTTGGTTACTCTTACTTCGAAGCCAACAAGGATGAATTGAAAGCTGTTCCAATTGTGAATCCGAAATCGGGTGAAGCGGTGACGCCATCAATCGAGACTATCGAATCCGGCGAATATGCTCCGTTTAGTCGGCCACTGTTGATTTACGCAAATGCGGAAAATTATGAACGAGCCGAGGTTCAGGAGTTTGTGGACTTCTACGTCGCCAATGCTGCGATGCTGGCCAAGGAAGCGCGCTACGTGGCGTTGCCGCAGTCAATTTACGATGCGGCCCGCAAAAATATTGACGAAGGCAAAACGGGAACGCACTTTCTGGATGCCGAAGGCGAGAAGCGTGCGGGCGGTGTGACATCGATTTTTGTGCCCGAGAATCTCGGCGAGTAAGATTTACGGTTGCGAGAACACATGCCCTTCCTCCCGGTGCCTTGGGGCCCCGGGAGGGCTCGGTTTCACCGGCGGAGGTCCGG
Source organism: uncultured Pirellulaceae bacterium (assembly GCA_937967505.1). Classification (GTDB taxonomy): domain Bacteria; phylum Planctomycetota; class Planctomycetia; order Pirellulales; family Pirellulaceae; genus Mariniblastus. The sequence goes on from CALCJM010000127.1 coordinate 71,117, forward strand.
GGTACGCCGCCACGGTTATTTTCGGCAAACGGCCGATTAGGCCATTTGCCGGGGGCAAAAAAATCGAAGATTCCATCTGGTCAAATTGCAGCTGAACATTCAAAATCATGCCGCTCTGACAATGCCGTAAGGGATTCGTTCCAAACATGACCTCCAACACCGCCACTGTGACCGACCGGCCCTCTTTTGAGAATTTTCGGCGTCGCAACCAAGCGCTCGGTAAATTCTCACAGACTCTGGTGATGATCGCGTTGGTGGGCTGCGGGTTGTTCTCGTTGGCGGTCACGATCGGGATCGTAGTCATGCTGGCGACCCAGTCGGTCGGTTTCTTCTACAATAAGGAAGTCGCCGTCAATTTCTGGCAATTTCTGACCGATACGCGTTGGACAATCGGCCAGACTCAGGGTATTCCGCGTTACGGCATCATGCCGCTGGTATCCGGAACGCTACGGATCACCGGCATCGCGATGTTGATCTCGTTACCGGTTGGGCTGATTTGTGCGATTTATCTTGCCGAGTACGCGACATCATCAGTGCGCAGCGTGCTCAAACCTGTACTGGAAATTTTGGCCGGGATTCCGACGGTGGTGTTGGGGTTTTTCGCGATCAAATTTATCACACCGTGGCTGCTACAACCGCTGGGTGATTTTAAAACCTTCAATGCTGGTTCGGCGGGTATCGCGGTTGGAATTTTGTGTCTACCGCTGGTGACGTCGCTGGCCGAAGACGCGTTGCGGTCAGTCCCCAATTCGTTGCGTGAGGGAGCCTATGGTCTGGGATCGACGCGGTTGGAAGTCACGTTGAAGGTCGTCGTACCTGCCGCATTGTCGGGGATTATCTCGGCATTCCTGCTGGCATTGTCGCGTGCGATTGGGGAGACGATGGTCGTAGCGTTGGCCGCCGGGTCAACACCGACATTGACCGCTGACCCGCGTGGCCCATCCCAGACGATGACCGGTTTTATTGTCGAGACCTTTCAGTCGGAGTCCATCGAACCGGACTCCATTGGATATTACTCGATGTACGCCGTCGCCGCGGTGTTGTTTCTGTTTACCTTTACGATCACGCTGATCGGTCAGTTGATTCGGATGCGGTATCGGGAGGTATACAACTGATGAATCGATTTTATTCTACGCCTCGCAGCGAGGTGAAACGTAAAAGCAAGGATCGTTTTTTTTCGGTCGTTTGCATTCTGATCGCCGGGTTGGTTGTGCTGACGCTGTTGACGTTGCTGGGATCGATCGGTGCAACGGGCAGTTCATGGCTGAATTGGGATTTTCTGTTTGCCGAACATCGCGAGGACAACCCCGAACAATCGGGCATCGGTCAGGCCATCTTTGGGAGTGTGGTTCTGTGCGGGTTGTGTGCGGCATTGGCGTTACCGATCGGTGTGGGGACGGCGATCTTGCTGGAGGAATTTCAGCCCCGTAACCGTGTGCTTCGGTGGTTGCATTGGCTGGTGCAACTGAATATTAATAATCTGGCCGGTGTGCCGTCGATCGTCTACGGGATTCTGGGGGTGACGGCGTTTGTTTATATGTTTAACTGGTTTCCTTCGATTACTCCCAACGATCCGCCCTCTTGGGAAATTGGTGCCACCCACATTTACCAGGTGAAAACACTTGGCGGCCAGTATGTCAAATTTGTCTGCCCTGACAAAAACGAATCGGCACTGCGTGTTACCGAACCGATCGAGGCATTTGATGATGCGGGCAACACATTCATGATCAATGTGGTGCAATCGCGTGGAGATGCACCGGGCGATCCGGTTTTGAAAAACCGAACGGTGCTCAATGGTAAACTGACATCCCGATATTCGGAGAAAACCTGGTATCATCTGCATCTGCCGTTTGGCAAAACGGTCTTGTCTTCCGGATTGACTCTGGCGCTGGTCATTCTGCCGATCATCATTATCGCTTCCCAAGAGGCGATTCGATCGGTCCCCGATTCGCTGCGTGAGGCGGCATTGGGAATGGGTGCGACACGCTGGGAGGCGGTCCGCAATGTGGTTTTACCTGCTGCAACGCCAGGATTTATGACCGGTGCCATTTTGGCAATGAGCCGCGCCGTGGGAGAGGCGGCACCGGTGCTGGCGGTGATGGGCGGTGTGATGGGTACCACCAACGGATTGACCAATCTCATGGACAAATCACCCGTGCTGCCGGTATTGATCTATAAATGGGCGGGAGATGAAAACGCCGGATTTGAGAATTTGTCGGCCGCAGCGATCATCGTGCTGCTATTGATGTTGCTGGTCATGAATTCGTTTGCGGTCTGGTTGCGGAACCGCTACGAGAAGAAACTCGCCTGAGAACGAGCCTGATATCCAAAGAAGACAGATTCTCCATCAAACAGATATACCGATACGAAGATAAGCAACTCAAGACAACCTTTCCAGACAATTGTTCACGTTCCTGACGCATGACAAAATTAATGAGCGAAAAAATACCCCCCCCCGGAACACCTTCGCCGGCTGGGGAACCGGATCGTCTGGCGGCGAATCACGAGACACCTGACCAATTGGGTGCGTCGAGTGCATCAACCGCAAAAGACGCCGCAGCGGCAGATCCAAATGTGGCGAATGTGGCAATAGAGATCAAGGATTTCAATGCGTACTACGGTGACTTTCAGGCCATTCGAAATATTAACCTGGGCATCCCGGAACGAACGGTCACTGCATTTATTGGCCCTTCAGGATGCGGCAAAAGTACGTTGTTGAAGTGGATCAACCGGATGAACGATATCGTTCCGTCGGCTCGTGCGACCGGATCGATTCGTCTTGGTGATCTGCAAATTCTTGACCGACAAACCGATGTGGTTGATTTGCGACGGCGCGTAGGCATGGTGTTTCAGAAACCCAATCCGTTTCCAAAATCGATTTTTGATAATGTGGCATTTGGACCACGACTTCACTTTCGCATCGATCGCAACGATCTGGCGGAACTGGTCGAATGGTCGCTACGCAAGGCTGCGGTTTGGGACGAGGTAAAAGACCGATTGCACAAATCAGCGTTGGGACTTTCTGGTGGTCAGCAACAGCGTCTGTGTATTGCCCGGGCGATTGCGGCGGGGCCTGAAATTTTGTTGATGGACGAACCCTGTTCGGCGCTCGATCCCGGCTCAACGTCGCGTGTGGAAGATTTGATTTATGAATTACGTGAGCAATACGCAATTGTAATGGTGACGCACAACATGCAGCAGGCCACGCGCTGTAGCGACCGGACCGCATTTTTCTTCAAAGGCGAAGTCATCGAAGAAGGTCCGACGCAGCAATTATTCACCAACCCCACTAAGAAAAAGACCGAAGAATACGTAACAGGAAAGTTTGGTTAGTCTGCCCGACGGTTGCGGCATCACGGGATGCACGCATTCATTGTATTGAACAGAACTGCCATCTCCACGCGGAGGACGGAACAATTTCAAAACATTTGCAACGCGACATTGATCAACTTCAGGATCGGCTGATGTTGTTATTCGGAAGTGTCGAACGAATGATCGAACACGCCACCGAGGTACTATGCGAACGTAACGTGGCCCTCGCCCCGCAACTGGCTGCTGATGATTCATCAGTTGACCAGACGGAAGTGGAGATTGAAGAAGACTGTCTGAAGATTCTGGCACTGCATCAACCGTATGCCAGTGACCTGCGTCAGGTGGCGACGGTGTTGAAGATCAATTCGGACCTCGAACGCATCGCCGATCTGGCGTGCAATATTGCCGACCGCGGTGCTTGTGTCCACCAAAACAAGACTTTCCCGATTCCCGATGACCTTCCCGAGATGATTCGCATCGCCACCCAGATGGTCCGCATGTCGCTTGACTCATTTGTCGATCTCAACGGTGTGCAAGCCAAAGCCGTGATCGAAATGGACAGTTCTGTGGATGATCTTCAGCTGGCTGTGATCGATGAACTGTTGGCGATGATGAAGCAAGATTCGGCCCTGATCGAAGGGGCGTTGCATTGTTTCTCCGCCTCGCGCCATATCGAACGGATTGCGGATCATGCGGTCAACATCGCCGAAGACACGATCTATTTGGTCGATGGCGAGATCGTGCGTCACCAAAATGGTGATATTTAAAGGAGATTAACGACCGTTCAAATGTTAATTTTTTTTGAATTCTCTCCTCTGAATGAGCATTGTGAAAGGGGATTCTGGCCATGTAATGCAGATTCACAACCCTCAAGGCATCTTAACGGTAGTTTCATAGAGAGCCACAAAAAACTGTGTCAGATCTGCCAAGAATCCGTGTCTACGTTGCGTGACGAGTTTGTTAGAATAGGGATCCACCCACCATTGATTTGATTTTTTTCATCGTCGGATTTTCCCGCCGGTTAACGAGGGTTCGTCACAAGACCTTCACAATGCGCTTTTTGAAGCCAATCAAGTCACTAATGCTCAAATCAAAAATCTTGGTAGTCGAGGACGATCGGTCGTTGGCCAACGTTCTGGAGTACAACCTTACCAATTCGGGATACGAAGTTCTCTGTGCCTACGATGGCCAGGACGGCATCAATCAGGCTCGATCCAGAAACCCGGATCTGATCGTTTTGGATGTGATGTTGCCGGTTGTCGATGGCATCGAAGTTTGCCGTCAACTGCGAAGCGAAACTTCGACGCGCGAAACGCCAATTATGATGTTGACGGCCAAATCTGAAGAAACGGATCAGCTGATCGGTTTTTCAGTCGGTGCGGATGATTATGTGGTCAAGCCCTTCAGTGTGCGGGTGTTGATGGAGCGTATGAAGTCACTGCTCCGTCGGCGGGAGCGCGACATTGGTGGTGCCGATGTGGTTTCCATCGGTCGTGTCACAGTAGACCGCATCAAACATCGCGCTTCAGTGGACCAAAATCCGTTGGACTTGACCCCCAGCGAGTTCCGGTTGTTGGACACGATGATTCGCCAGCCCGGTCGCGCCTTCGACCGGACCGAACTGATCGATTTGGCCTTGGGGGCCGATACAATGGTGCTGGAACGCACGATCGATGTGCACATTCGATCGCTGCGGAAAAAAATGGGCGAGGTCGCCAGTGCTGTCGAAACGGTACGTGGCGTTGGTTATCGTTTCAGAGAAAAAGGCCACAGTTCTGATTAAGGAACTGTGGCTTACGAACTACGACGTGTGAATCGCAAACCCACCAACGGTAACGCACGGGGGAATTGAATCGTACCAACTCCAGATTCATTATTGGATCCGGCAGCAGTACTGGTGTCGGTGTTTGGATCAGGTAAGTGGCAGAATTGTTGTTACCACTTTTGACTGAGTCTCAGTCCCGTTAAAGGTTGTCATCAGTAGACGGATACCAGCGGGCAGGTCCGGGAATCCGGTCAGTTTCACGACGCCATTTTCATCGCTGCGTGTAGCGCAGACGGGTCGTCCCTCGAGGTCAGTGAATCTGACATCGGCCAGCGCCAGTGTTCTGACCGGTGGCAACGTCGATGTGGGTAACCTGCCTGTCTTGGAAGCGACCGTTGCGATCGTGCCACCGCCGCGTGGTGTTTCGTCCGGAGCATCAATCAGATTTCTGATTCGCATGCCGATAGTGGAATCGCGTGGACGCGGGTCGAATTCCATTTCCAGAAAATTCCAGTATTGAGGTTCCTTATTGGAACGGGGAGTGAGTTTGGAATCGGCCCATTCTTTGTGGTACAGTGCCGAAACCTCCACATCCCGTCCGTCGACATCTTTCATGTTTGGACCGAAACCGGGGATGACAATCCTTCCTCCGGTGCGACCAATGGGACCAAAACTACATTCAATTACCCGGTGTTCAGTATTTTTCATCAGGCAACCGTTGTGCACGTCACCGTATACCGAAACAGCCCCCTGCCGTCCGCCGAGTAATTCAATCACCCGGTCAGCACCAGCTTTCACCCAGCCCGCGTAATCTGCGGTGACCCGGTCGCGCTGATCGAATTTCTTTGGATGTTGATTGTTGATATCCACTGTTTTTCCACCACCCCAGACAGTGTGCATGCCGCTGATTCCCGTCAGGCAGACTAGGGGTGATGAATCGGTGGTCAGTTTCTCCTGTAACCAAGCGAACTGTTCCTCTCCCAGCAGGCTGCGGGTAGGATCGGTGCGGTCATAGAGACTTTTGAAGTTCTCCCACCCTCCGTCGTCCCAGATATCGACATCTTGGCTGCTGCGCCACGCACGTGAGTCGAGCACCATCAGCGTGAAATCGCGGTTGGGCATCTTCCAGGCTCGCCAGGATTTCATGTTGACGGTCGGATCAACGTCTTCGGCACCGGTCACCAAATGGTGTACGATTTGGAAATTTCGCCGCATGTAGTCGCGATCCTGCCCCAGTCCCTCGACGTTCCTCATCACCATTTGTTCGGGGCCTTTGACATCGTCCATCCCGAAATCATGATCGCCCGGATTGATCACGTTCCAGTGCCGCATCATCTGCCAGCGACTGGTCGGCCCGCAAATCGACATCGTAATAATTTTGTACGCGTCGTCGGTGCTGGGCGGGTACATCAACAATTCCATGTACCAGACATCGTCTTCCCACAGCATCACCTGAAAGTCGTATTCATCCAGATGGCGATAGGCATCGACGGTGGGTTGGTCGCGCACCTCCCAGCCCTGCTGTACCATCCGCCATTGCCCGTCAACCCGTTGTTGGAGGCCTGAATTAATCGCGTGGCAGCTTAATCCGCAAATTTTGTAGGGGGCGGCCAACCGGGGCAAACGACCCACGTAGTTGCCGGCTGTTGGTACGTCACCCACCAAACCGGTACCCGGACCGCAGGCGGCGGTACCGATACGTCCGTCCCCGGTCACATCGACACCGTCTTTCCAGATGGTGTAATACATTTCCGCATCAGCGGGATTCACCGGCAATGTGGCTGTGATGATTGCCGTATTGCGACGCCATTGGTTGTCAATGATCTTGGCAGTGCCACAGACCGGAACACTTTCCCATCCGCCCGCCGGGGCCGACGAGGTCGAAATTCTGATCTCTGCCTGCTCGCCGGGGGACGCAAACAAGCCAACAAATTTCACCTGCCAGTTGCCGGACTCTTGCCCGAGAGTATCACCCAGTGCGTAACAGGTGTGGCAATCCGCGATCCCGATATTCTCTTTGAGAGCTGAAAACCCGGAGGCTGCCGTCTGTTGGGACTGAAACTGGTTAACTTCGAAATCCGTCAGACCACGACCGCAGACACCGGCGTAACCGCGCGTGTGTTTCTGCTCAACTTTGGTTTCCAGTTTGGCGGTTTGCGAGTCGCTGGTCAGCGTAGCGGTGATCAAGCTTTGTTGTCCTTCGGCGGGCGCTACGGTGACTTTTAATTTGCAGCGCTGCCCAGGTTTAAGTGCAAAGGCATTGACGCTGACAACCTTCACGTCAGGCAACCGGTTGCGTTGACGTACCCAACCGGGTTGTTTCGGGGGGAAGATCAATGTCAGTTTTTGGTCGTCGGTCCAACCGATCAAAAGTGCATTGCGGATCAGATGGAAGCTTTCGAACAGATGGTTGCCACCGATAGCGATTCCCGTCAATCCAAATCCGTCGGTGTACATGTTCCAGTTCGGGTCGTCGCCCTTTGGGGTATCGGGACGCTCGGCAAGGAATGTGAATTCTGCCTCGACAGTGTAATTGTTCTCCAGGCGTTGTTCGGGACGCCATGCGATTCCCGGTGGTAGCGACGGGTCGTAGTCCGTCTGGTAGTCGAATCCATGGGTCATAGAGTGGAAAGGAAACCCGGTGCGACGCGCGCGATCACCGTAGTTTTTAATTCTGCGACGCAGATTCCCATTTTGGGTACACCAGTAGCCGGGATTTAGGGTTTGCCATTGGTGTCCTAAAAACGGTGAATCTTTGATGGTTCGTTGGAGCGCGTCAGCCATTGAGGATGTGGCAGCGTATCCTGACGAAGAGGCGCCGGCGACGGTGGCCGCAACGGCAGCAGCGGAAGACTGGATTAAAAAATCGCGCCGATCGGGAGAACCGGGTCGTTTTTTGGGTTGGGAAGATGAGCTAGGGTTGGAGTTCATAGTGGGCCTGTTGTTCAACGGTTGGTCGATGTAATCGCGCGTTTGCATATATGTTACCCAAGGCCTGGTCGATTCAAACCATGAGCAACTGAATTTTTGCGGGTTGTCGGCAGGGAAAACGTTGTTTTGGTGAAAAGGAACCTTATCGCTAGGCTGAATCGTCGCACCCTAAACCCAACGGTTTGCACGACTGTTGGTTGATTTGTGTGAACTGCTTTGGGCCGGTTGGTTCCCGGGAGATTGCTGGCAGTGTTCAGGATCACGGATCGGTCAACGAAGTTCGGGATTCTGGCTGCATGGGAATGGTTCGAAGTTGAAACCGTGGCTGAGGCGGTCCACAATCAGGGAAACTGTTGTACAAGTAAACCTGTAAAAGAGGGTGTTATGGATCGTCGTAAATTTCTTTCGGCTTCGGCAACCGTTGCTGCAACGGTATCAACAGGTTTCGCGCTCCCTGGCACGGCCCGTGCGGTACACACCTTCGATGCGTCCAGAACCCGCCGGGTGGGGCTGATTGGTACGGGGTGGTACGGCAAAGTGGATTTGTTTCGGTTGTTGGCCGTCGCGCGAGACGAGGTCGATGTGGTGGCACTTTGCGATGTCGATAAAAAAATGCTCTCGGAAGCCGCCAGGCTGACTGCCATGCGACAAAAATCCGGCAAGGAACCAGCGCTTTATTCCGACTATCGAAAACTGCTGGCCGAACGCGCGCTGGACATCGCCATCGTCGGTACGCCGGACCACTGGCACGCATTGCCGATGATCGAGGCCTGCAAATCAGGTGCCGATGTCTATGTACAGAAACCGATCAGCGTCGATGTGGTTGAAGGTGAGGCCATGGTAGCGGCGGCCCGCAAGTACGATCGCATTGTTCAGGTTGGCACCCAGCGTCGCAGCACTCCGCACCTGCTGGAAGCGCGTGACAAATATATTAAAACCGGGCGGCTGGGAAAAATTGGTACGGTTGCCATCCATAGTTTCTTCTCCGGGAGGCATCGTTTGAGCAAGGAGATCGTTCAACCGCCTGAGAATCTGGACTATGAAATGTGGACCGGTCCGGCACCCATGCTGCCCTACCATCGGAATGTTCACCCGGTGAAATGGCGAGCCTTTATCGAATACGGTAATGGAGCCATTGGTGATCTTTGCGTTCATTTCTTTGATCTTGCCAGATACTTTCTGGATCTTGGTTGGCCCAACCGAATCAGTTGTAGCGGAGGCGAATTCGTCGATACCGAAAATGTGGCCACCGTTCCCGATACTCAGGACGCTGTATTTTCCTATGACAATCTGGAAGTCACCTGGACCAACCGGGCGTGGGGAGTCAACCTAGATAAAGACTACCCTTGGGCAATGGTTTTCTACGGAAACGAAGGCACCTTGAAAGTCAATCTGGCCCAATACGAGTTCTTTCCAAAAAAAGGAGCTGTTGAAAAAGGAACGTTCCTCAAAGAAGACATCTCTGATTTGGAACGCCGGGAAGAACGTTTTAGTGAACCGACGCTTGGAGCCACCCGCCGACATCTGAAGAATTTCTTCGACTGCGTCAAAACGCGTGAGAAACCGGTCGCCGATATCCTCGAAGGGCACATCTCTTCGGCGACCTGCACGATGGCAAATAATGCGATGTCGCTTGGTCGAAGTCTGACCCTGAACACCGAAACCGGTCGACCTGTTGGCGACGAACAAGCGACCGCACTGATGGCGCGCGAGTATCGTGCACCGTGGGTCCATCCAACGGCAGATAACATTTAGGGCTGATTGTAGAATATCCATCAGCTTGAAGAGGCACGTGCCAATCGCAAGCAAAAACGAAGCGAGAACCGTAATGTGCAAGTTGCCACACAGGCGGCTTGAGATTACGGTGCAGGGATCCGCGGTGGAGGAGAGGGCTCTGCTGAGGAACAATCCGAGCGCCCCGCGATGCCGCAGTCGGAAGTGAGGCGATGCCAATGTGTGTCGCCCACTTCACTTCCGAGTTTGGCCCAAGGCGAAAAACCTGAGCATGTCAGCGCGTCCTGATGCGTCAGATTCGGATGTTTTTAACGAGACAACGCGAACTCAAAATTCCAGTTCACGCTGAACCAAGATAAAATGACTTATATCGACGGATGGCAAGAGACCCTGGTAAGCAAAACATGTCTAGAAAATTGCGATAGGAGGACGCCTGCTCAACATGAGTAGTGAAAGATCCGCTAGGCGGGTTCGCATGGAGCCCACTGGTTTTATTCTCTGGCAAAAATCCCCACTTAGCTTGGAGCAGGCTTCCATGAGTATCAATCGTTTGGACGCAAGGCCATCAAACTCGTTAGTAAAAAATGTTTGTAGTTATCGTTTAATTTGTCATGTCGCAATTGCTTTTTTCGTTGCCGTTGGTTGGCACGACGGAGGCCTGTTCGCTCAAGATAATTCACGATCTTCCTCAAGCAAGCAGACGAGCACCGTCATTGCGGAATTGCGGCATGTAATCGACTCACAGCTCGAGGAAGGCTTAAGTAGGTCGCAACTTGTAGCAGTCCACCGTCTTTATGAAGAGCAACTTAGGTCAATAAAGGGGAAGATTTTAGAGATGCCAAATGGGCATGCTGCTTTTGGTGAAGAGTTGTCTCGGGTTGCGCGTTTTTACTACAAAAACACCGATGATTTGGAGACAGCGGTTAGACTCTACGATGAAATTGCTACCGGGTACGAAGACGAATACGTTGGTGCCCACGCCAATCTTGTTCTTGGTTGGATAAGGCATGCGAACGAAAACGACCAGCTAGGTGCAGTGGAATACTTTGAAAAGACCCTTGCTTTTTTTAAAGAAAATCCTCCCAAAGGGAATCCGAGGAGGATTGGCGTGGCACTGCGAACGCTTAATACGGCTGGTGATGTTTATATGATCATGGGAGACGACAAAAGGGCAATCGAGATGTACGAGCAAGTTCTGGACGACAAGTCACTTACATCCGATGGGGTTGGGGGAGCAACGCGTCTCAATGCGGCCGAAGAGCTTGCTCAGTTGCTAATCAAGAAAGAAGACTACCGCAATGCTTTGGACCGTTTGAGACAGGCGGAGGAACTGCTGGACAAGTCGGGATTACCCGACGATTTTAAACTGTTGTCTATTTTAAATCTCTGGGCTGAAAAGGCAAAAATCAGTCCGCGAGCAG
>CALCJM010000128.1 GCA_937967505.1 uncultured Pirellulaceae bacterium
AGGCATGGATGCCGTCGGTCGCGCAGGACAGGATGTCCGTAGCGACCGATGCGAGCCTGCGAGCACCGGGCCGTAGCACAAGGCGCAGTGCAAATATCTGAGGTGGAGGATAGGGCTCTGCTGAGGAGCAACCCGAGCGCCCCGAAGTCGGAAGGTGGGCGACACCAGTGCGTGTCGCCCGCCTGACTTCCGAGTTTGGCCCAAGGCGAAAAACCTGAGCATGTCAGCGAGTCCTGATGCGTCAGATTTAGCTGTTTTTTATCCAGACAACTCGAACTCAAAATTCCAGTTCACGCTGAACCAAGACAGTCGGTTAGTGAAAGATTGAGTGGACTACTCATCCGTGCTCTTCCAAGAAAACAAGATAGACTTCAAACCTGCTGCAAGTGACGTTATTTGTTAATATTCGACACGCTGAACTTTGGTTTACCAACAAGGCTAAGGAAACAGGAAATAACCATGTAAAGACAGGAGGAAGTGGTACCGTTCGAGCGCGAGCAGCTGGTACTGTTTTAGATGCCAAACGCAGTCGCTACAGTCGTTTGGAGTTAACCGGACTCGTGGGCGTCTTACCTGATGCTTTGGACCGCAACAGTGGGCGTAATTGGTTGATCACGGCAGTCGATTGCGCATCTGGCTGAACAGCCAGATTATTAAACTCCCCCGGATCCGCTTGATGATCGTAAAGCTCAGATCCATGTTTGCCTTCGCCCCACTCGGTAAACCGAAATCGTTTCGTGCGAATGCTGCACCCCATGACAGGCTCCGCCAGGCGAGTGTCGGCTGGTCGGAGGACCTGAGTGACCGCGTTGCCATCCCATTGGACGTTTGGATCCACGAGCAACGGAAGCAACGTGCGTCCTTCAAGCCCAGCCGGCGATTCAATTCCGGCTAGTTCGGTAATCGTCGGGTAGATATCAACAAATTCGACAATGGCCTCCGTTGGGCCGCTGCCGAATGATCTCGATTGACCTTTGATTTCTATTGTTGTGGCAACAGTGGAAACACTTTGCGGACGAATGATCAGAGGTGCCCGCGCCCCTTGCTCGAACAACGTGCGTTTTTGCCATACACCATGATGGTCGCCAAGGTGATAGCCGTGATCGCTCCAAAACACCACGATTGTATTATCGGCGATTCCAAGTTCTTCAAGTGAATCCAACAGTCTTCCAACTTGATCATCGACCATCGAAACGCAAGCGTAATAGGCCTGTGTTGCTTTCAGTAACGTGGCCTCTTCTAGGTTATAGTTCGGCACAGGGCAATTGTGCGCGAAGGCCGCCGTGGGAATATCATCCCGGTCTCCCTGTGGCGCGAATGGCAGTCGCAGTTCTTCGGTTGGATACATGTCAAAATACTTCTTCGGTGCGATATAAGGTGTATGCGGTCGAAAGAAACCAACGCCAAGGAAAAATGGCTCGTCTTTTTTCTCTCGCATGATCTTGATCGCCTCAGTCGCAATCATTCCATCGGTTTGCTCCTCGTCGGTCCCGTCCGCCGCTAACCAGCTCAACGCTCCACTAATCTTTCGATGTGGTTCAGCATTGAAGACTAACGCTTCGTCTGCCTTGTCGCGTCCTTTCGGATTAACGGTTTGATTCCAGGTTGGCGGATCATCAAACCCATCGGTGCCTATTGACGCCGGCACGTTGTAGTGAAAAATCTTCCCGACCCGTGCAGAAAAGTACCCTGCTTTTTGGAATGCTTGCCCCAACGTGATCGCATCGGGAACGGTATCGCGAAAGTGAGCATCTAAATCGTAGACTTTGATCGTATCGGGCCGCAAACCCGTCATCACCGATGCCCGGGTCGGGTTACAAAGCGGCAGCTGGTTGTAGGCCCGTCTGAAGCAAACACCGGTCGATGCCAATTGATCGATATTCGGCGTTTTCGCAATCAAGTCACCGTAGCAGCCCAACTGACAGCCCAAATCATCAACAGCGATAAAGAGGACGTTCGGCTTCTCGGCACGCTGCCCAAACAACGTGGTGGGAGTCGCAAGCATCATTGGCAGCGTTGCCACGACGACAAAAAGAATGCTTAAACTACAGGGATTCGGTGGTCTCACTTGGGTTCCCCGTACTTTCATTAGGTCGGCGTAAAATCAAGTTGTCTACAAAGACCAAATTGTAGCAACTCTTTGTGCATTCTGGAGCAGTAACCAAACTTAAGGATGCGAAACACTCAGGATCATATCCGGCGAGAAAATCAAATTTCAATTCGAAGGTAGCTTTTCAGATCAAGCGAACATTGTCGAGGCTCGCCTGCTAAATCTTAATGACCTACTGAAGTTTCACCTCCCAGCACGCGACCCGGTGCCCGTTGCCGTGGTCAAGCAGCGGGGGATTTTCCTGTTCACACCGCGCGGTTTTGATTGGGCAGCGCGTCACAAAGGGGCAGCCTGCCGGTGGATCATAGGGGCTGGGCACCTCCCCTTCAAGAACCGTCAATTCCGCTCGATGATCGGGATCCATCACTGGATTGGAAGCAAGCAGCGCGCGGGTGTACGGGTGTTTGGCGTGTGCGTGAATGTCCTCGCACGGCATCTCTTCCATGATGTTGCCCAGATACATCACCAACATCGAATCGCAAAAGTGATCGATGACTTTCAAATCATGCGACACAAACAATATCGTCAAACCAAGCTCTTCCTTGAGGTCCATCAACAGGTTCAGCACCTGAGCCTGAATCGAGACATCCAATGCCGAAACGGGTTCGTCGGCGATGATGAATTCCGGGTTGACCGCCAACGCCCGAGCGATACCCACACGTTGTTTTTGGCCACCGGAAAACTCGTGAGGATATTTCTTGCGGTCGTCAAGACGCAACCCGACCTTCGTCATCAGTGTGTTGATTTTGGCGTCAACCTCGCCGGCAGGAACCACTTGATGTAGCTTGATCACCTCTCTCAGAGTCGCCTCCACGGTCATCCGGGGATTTAGCGAGGAATTGGGGTCCTGAAAAATCATCTGCATGCGCGAGCGGATCTTTCGTAACGCGTGCGAACTGATGCTGCCAATATCGGTCCCCTCAATAAACACCTTACCTGAGGTAGGTTCGTGCAAGCGAATCACGCACTTGCCCAAGGTTGATTTCCCGCAACCGCTCTCACCGACAACACCCATCGTCTGGCCCTTGCGGATCTGAAAACTGACATCGTTAACGGCATGAACTTTGGCAATGACCTGATTTAATATTCCCCCCCGTTTGGGAAAGTGTTTGACCAGATTTTGTACGCGCACCATGGGGGCCGGGGCTTCCGCTGGGGGCGGGCTGGATTGGGTGGCGGCTGATTGGTTGCTCATACCTGTCGCTCCTTGGTTTGCCGCAATTCCAATGGATAAAAACAACGCACTGACGGAGTGGTGCGTCCGGTTGCCAACCGGGTAACCGATTTTGTTTCCGGGTCCACCAGTTCGGGCAATGCCGCCTCGCAAGCGGGCTGTCTGCGTTGGCACCGATCGGCAAATCGACATCCAACCGGTAAATCAAATAGGCTGGGCACCATGCCTTCAATCGCGGGCAGGCGTTTTTGATGCCCTGCTGCTCCCGGTTTGGGCATCGAATCCAGCAGCGCTCTGGTGTAGGGGTGACGTGGCCGGTGAAAGATGTCTCGAACGCCGCCGGTTTCTACTACTTGGCCGGCATACATCACGATGACCCGGTCGCAGGCCTGGGCCACCACGCCTAGGTCATGCGTAATCAAAATAATTGCGGTGCCTGTTTTCTTTTTCAGGTCATCCATTAATCGCAAGATCTGTGACTGGATGGTTACGTCCAGCGCCGTCGTCGGTTCATCAGCGATCAGGATTTCGGGGCTGCAGCATAGTGCCATCGCGATCACCACGCGCTGCCGCATACCACCGGACAGCTGGTGCGGATATTCGTCCATTCTTTTGACAGGGTTCGGCATTTCGACCAATCGCAACATCTCGATCGCTTTGTCCCGCCGCCGTGATGAAGACAATTTCGAATGATACTTGAGCGCCTCTTCAATCTGCCAGCCAACGGTAAACACCGGGTTGAGTGCCGTCATCGGTTCCTGAAAAATCATACCAATGTCGTTGCCGCGAATGGATCGCATCTGACGTTCGGACAATTCCAACAGATTCTGACCGTGGTAACTGATATTGGAGTCGGGATCGTACTGCGTCACGCGTTCGGGCAGCAGTCGAATAATCGATTTGTTGGTCACCGATTTTCCGCAGCCACTTTCGCCGACAATCCCCAGCGTTTCGCCGGGATAGAGATCAAACGAAACGCCGTCAACGGCCGTCACAATACCCCGGTCCGTTTTAAAACGGGTACGCAGGTTTCGGACTTTTAAAATAGGTCGATCTTCAGGCATGTGCATTCAGCAAAAGCAGGATTGGAAAACAGGATCGGGAAAGTTTTAAACATGTTTGGGGTCAAAGGCGTCCTGTAGTGCGTCGGACAGGATGTTAAATGCCAACACGAGGGCGAACATCAGCGCTGTTGCCGTCCCGATTTCCCAAAAGAAGCCGGACACCACGTCGCCATTGTTCCCCGCGTCGCGAATCATGATCCCCCAACTAGGCTGCCCTTTAACACCAAAGCCAAGAAAACTGAGGATGACTTCGGATTTAATTGCGCCGATCAACAGCAACGAAAAATTGATCAACATCAGGTGCGCGGTGTTGGGAATCACATGGCGAACCAGAATATAAAACGGACTGAACCCGGCCGTCTGGGCCGCCTGAATATACTCCATGCGTTTGAGTTTCAGCGTTTCGCCACGAATGACACGGCATGTGCCAATCCAGAACGTGGCACCAAACGCAATATAGACCGGCAGTAGCGTGTCTTTGACTTCTGAATCGGTGAAAGCGTACGACAGCACAACCAACAGCACCAGATTGGGGATCGAGGAAAACGTAGTGTAGACCCAGACGATTCCGTGATCGACCCAGCCTCCAAAGTATCCCGCTGCGGCTCCCAACAGCGCTCCTAACAGGACGCAAAACGCCGCCGTCACCAGACCGATCTGGATCGCGATTTTGATCGAGTACAACCCGCGCAGAAAAATCGATCGCCCTTGGGCGTCCGTACCCAACACCAGTGACGCATTTTGCATCAATCTACTCCATCCGGTCAGTGGTGCCTTCAGCATTGCCACTTGGTCTTCGAGGGCTTTGAGTTGCGGCAATCGTGCTGAATCGGCATCCAGATCTTCACTTTGATTCAGTTCATTTTTTAATTCAATGGCCCTGTCAATGATCGCCTGTAACTGAGCGGCAGATTTATTGACCACGCGTTCCTGTCCCAACCGCACGTCGGCCAGCGCCGCGGTCTGGTCCGCGCGCGACAATGCGCGCTGAACCATTGGCAAAAATTTGGAGGTTGCATTTTCATACCGTTGTTCGGGCGTTTGTTGGATGAAGAAGCCCGGCATTTTGTTCTGGCCAACCACCGTGTCACAAGTTTCACGCGTGATCCCGCCGCACATGACAAAAAGTGCCGTGAACAGGTACGCGGCAATCACCAGCATCGCGATCACCGCTGATTTGTTGCGAAACAGTTTGCGGAATTCACGGGTTTTGAAAAATCGGTCTGTCATGCTCATTATTGCAGCCTCACACGTGGATCAAACAAGGCGTACAAAATATCGGTGGCGATAATGCTCAGGATAAACAGACCGGCAAACACGGCGGTGAACGTTTCCACCACCGGAAAATCATTGTTGCGAATCGCCGACAACAGGACGTATCCCATTCCCGGAATGCCGAAAAACTGTTCCAGAAGAATCGACCCGGTCACCAGAAAGGGCAGTGTGATCATGATCCGTGTGATAATCGGGATCATCGCGTTACGCAGCATATGGACGAACATGACTTTACCGCGTGTGGCTCCTTTGGCCCGCGCGGTGGTGATGTAGTCGCGCTGGGTTTCCTCGACCATCACCGCCCGGTAGAAACGTGTGTCATACCCCATCGACACAATCACGCTGATCAACACCGGCAGCAACATGTAATAGGCCCAGTTCACCAGGCCGGGTTCGTAACCGTGAATGGAAAACACCGGCCGACCAAGCCATTGTGACAATTGATAGGCCCCGAAGTACTGGCCAAAAATAATATACACCAGAAAGCTGATGCTCATCCCCAACACCGCCAGAAACACGAGTAGCTTGTCCAGAAAACGACCTCGATTAAATGCCGAAATCATCGCCACAACAATTGAAATCAAACTGGTCAGCACCAGCGCTGGCACCGTCAGGGCCAGTGAACGTGGGACGGCTTCCACCAGTTTCTCCCCCACTGTGACACCGGGTTGAGTCCACGATTCTTCATCAAACTGAAAGGTAAAAATCGAACGCAGCAGATCACCGTACTGAATCAGAAAAGGCCGGTTGAGCCCCAGTTCCTGTTTTTTGGCTGCGTAGTCTTTTGCGTCGGCATTTTTTCCCAGCAGACCGGCCACCGGGTCGCGCTGCCGAAGCAGGATCATCACCAGCAGCACGATCGCAAGATAAACCGGAATGTTGTAAACCAGCTTGCGGATGATATAAGCAAACATAAATTAGCACTTGGCCTTCGGTTTTGTTTTGTTTTCTTCTCGAAGCCACCCGGCTCCGGTTCGTTACGTTGCCGGGCGGAGCCCAACGACGCGTGTTCGATTAAACGTCATGCAGAGAGCACAAATGCACTTCATGGCTCCTGGACGGTCAGATATTTTGGCCAGTTGGAGAACGTTTCTTCGGGTTTGAAATTCTTCAAACGCGAATGGATCAGATAAAAGCGCGTCCGTGCCATCGCGCCAATCACGGGCACGTCTTCGATAATCATGTCCCGCATTTTTGCGTACATGGCACTGCGTTCTGGCGATGGCTGCATCACGCGTACTTTTTCATACAGTTCGTTGTATTCGGCCCGGTCGTAGTTAAAATTGTTCGACATGGGCGATTTAAAAGGGCCATAAAACAGCTGTAGATTGTTCTCCGCGTCGGGATAGTCACTTCCCCACGCCAACCCAAAAAACGGACACGTTTTCTTGCGCAGGTTTTCCGACAGCGTGGCAAAATCGACCGAACGCACATCCATCTTCACACCAATTTTGGCCATGTTCCGTTTGCTCATCATGGCCATTTCAACGCTGGCCGGTTGGCGGCTGGTGTAGAACACCAACTCCGGCAAACCTTTACCGTCCGGATACCCGGCTTTGGCCAGCAGCTTTTTGGCACGTGGAATGTTCGGTCCCCGGTAGTTATTGGCCACCTGATGACCCTCGGGGTGGCCATCCATCCCGTTGGGAATCGGCCCGTCGTAGATCAAGTTAATGCCTTGGTAGTGGGCCTGGTTTATTTCTTCCAAATCGTAAGTCAATGAAATCGCTTGCCGCAGCCACTTGCTTTTGTCGTCGTAGCCGCCGAACACCGGGTCCTCCATATTGAAACCGTTGTAGATAAAATCCAGCAATGGCAATGGGACGGCGCGAATGCCCATATCCTTAAACGACTGGCGCAGCTTCTGCCGGCGTTTGATAAACGCCTGCGGGAAATTTTCGGCAGGCACCCGACTGTAATCCAGTTCGCGGTTGAGAAACTTCAGCCACATCGGCTGGTTTTCGGCAAACATCGTCAGAATGACTTTGTCCGCCAGCGGCAACCGCTTGCCCGCATCTTTGTAAAATCCCAGCTCAACATCTTCCTTGTAACCGGTATAGGGAGCCGATCCGTCCTTATTCAGTCCCGGATCGGCCGGGTAAAGCATCGTGCGATAGCTGGGGTTGCGGACAAAAACCAGTTTGGCACCGAAATCCCACCGCTGCATCAGAAACGGACCTGTACCAACGGGGTGTTTGGAGAATTTTTCCTTGTAATAGTCCACCGCCTCATGGGGCAACACCGCAGTCTGGAACATCGCCAGGGTGTATATGAAACGATAGAACGGTTGCGCAAGCACGATTTCGAATTCGTAATCGCTGATTTTGACCATACCTTCCACCGGTGCATCGTAGTCAAAATCTTCGGCTGCGTTCTGCTGTTCACGGTAATCATCAAACCCCACGATCGTATCTTTCATCAGCCACCATGCCTTGGGCTGATTCCCGTTGTCCGCCATCCGTTTGAGCGAATAAAACACATCGTCGGTTACCAGTCTCCGTCCCTTGCCGTCCGGGAAACAGGGATCATCGTGAAAGTAAATGTCCTCGCGCAGTTTGAAACGGAACGTCTTACCATCCTCGGAAACCTCTGGCATCGATTCCAACAGGCAGGGCTTGAGTTCGAAGGGGCGCTTCAGATATTCATATTCCAGCAGCGATTCGTAGACGTAGCCGCAGGCAATATTGTCGTACTGGGAAGATCCGCGGACCGGGTCCAGTGAATTTGGACCGGCGGTTGGCATGGGCAACCGCAGCACGATCGGCTGATCAGCCATCACCTGCTTGCACTCCAACAATCCGGGGACGAGCAACAAACATATCAGGAAGGTTTGAAGAAATGAGTGCCGTAGGCAACGTAGGGGAACGTGTGGTTCAGTTCTCCAGCAATCGAGCTTCATGTTTTTATTCTGAAGGGGGACAACAGGACGGCGATGAATGGGCGTTACGATAAACGCAACTATATCAAAACCTGCCCAAACCTCCTAAACCAGTTTCGCAGGCATGTGCCACTGGTGCAAACACATGTGATAGGCGTTTGAAGTGCACGGTTGCTGCTAGCGGAGCTAATCATTGACGCAGACAGCCTATATGGACCCGTTTCCTCAAAGCTTTTATGGTGCACCAATAGCTACATTGGATCGTGGAATGGACATTGATGTGCGCTCAGGCAATTGACGGGTTTGGGCCCGGGTGTCCGGGCGTACATTCCCAATGCTCGATCTGGGTGTACAGCACCAACCACAACGTGGCTACCGTGTTCCCGGTTTTCACACAGCACTGCAACTTTCCTCGAGCCTCCCATGCGTTTGAGCTTCCTGATCGCACTACTGATGCTGACTGGTCCAATTCAGCCGGTCTCCGCCCAGCAATTCCGTATCGAAACGCAAATCTATGTCAACCAAAGTACCGAAACGGCATCAGAGAACACAACATTGTTCGCCGACGGACTGGTTTTCGATATTCAAACCAAGGGTGCGCTGACCAATGAAGTGGCCATCCTCGATCCCCAACGACGGCAGATCATACTGCTGGACAGGACCCGTCAGGTCAAACTACAACTGGATGAGATTCAGTTGATTAAAATGGCGGACTCCTTGCGAAAGCAAACGTCTACCAACAAGGCCGCCGGATTTCTTGTCAACGACCGTTTCGAAGAGGATATTGATATCGATACCGGCACTGCAACCTTAAATAGCGCTTTGATTCAATACCGGGTGACGGGACAGCGCCCCAGCGACGTTCGTATCTTGCCGCTTTACAATCAGTTCACCGACTATTTTACACGGATGAAATTCTCTGATCCCCACGCGTTTCCGCCATTCCCGCGAATGCGTCTGAACCAGACACTGTCGAAGCTTGGCTGGATCCCGTCAGAGGTCACGATCGACATCGACAAAAACATGCTGTTCAAGGAGGGGCTGACCGCGACATCGAAGCATACCCTGATTCCCAACCTCTCCAACAGGGATCAAACGACCATCAGTCAACTCAAACAGCAATGGCTGAACTTCAAACCCGTTTCGCTGGATGTATATCGCGCGCTTGGGAAACGGGTGGCCAGTAACCGGCCGCCGTCTGAAAGCGTGTCTGCCAAATCAGAATAACGGCCGGCAGATTTTTTCCTTGGTGGCCCGGTAGACTTGGTCACCCAGTAGACTAAGAGAACGCTTTCTTGATGCGTGCAATGGCCTCCTGGGTATTCTCCAGGCTATTGAACGCGCTCAGGCGGAAGTAGCCTTCACCCGCCGCCCCGAACCCGCTGCCGGGTGTACCCACGATGTGTGATTCGCCCAGCAGTTTATCGAAAAAGTCCCAGCTGCTGATGCCATCGGGAGTCTTCAACCAGACGTACGGAGCGTTGACGCCACCGTAAATCTCAAAACCTGCCTCGGTTAAACCTGCTCGCAACAGACGAGCATTGTTCATGTAAAACGCGATCAGCTCCTTGATCTGCTTCTTGCCTTCGTCGCTGTAGATCGCCGCTGCGGCGCGCTGAACCGGGAACGACACGCCATTGAATTTTGTGCAGTGACGTCGGTTCCACAACGCGTGAACGGATTGCTTTGTTCCGTCGCTGGTTGTGCCCATCAGGCCTTGGGGGATGATCGTCAACGCACACCGAACGCCCGTGAAACCGGCGGTTTTGCTGAAGCTGCGGAACTCGATCGCACAATCCCGCGCCCCTTCAATTTCAAAAATTGAACGCGGCACGTCAGCTTCCGAAATGAACGCTTCGTACGCGGCATCGTAAAGAATGATTGATCCATTGGCGTTAGCATAGTCCACCCATTTTTTCAACATCTCTTTGGATGCGACCACGCCTGTTGGGTTGTTGGGGTAACACAGATAGATCAAATCCACTTTCTCTTGGGGAATTTCGGGTTCGAAATTCGAGTCCGCGGTGACAGGCATGTAGACCAAGCCTTCGTAGCGACCGTTTTCGTCCGCCGCTCCGGTGTGGCCTGCCATCACATTGGTATCGACGTAAACCGGATATACCGGATCTAGGACGGCGATTTTGTTGTCGCTTCCAAAAATATCCAGGATGTTTCCCGAATCGCACTTGGAACCATCGGAAACAAAAATCTCATCCGCCGAAACATCGATGCCACGATCCTGAAAATCATTTTTGGCGATCGCTTCGCGCAGAAAATCGTATCCCTGTTCGGGACCATATCCGCGAAACGTATCGGCGTTGGCCATTTCATCGACGCCCTTGTGCATCGCGTCAACGATCGCGGGGATCAGGGGCTGAGTCACATCGCCGATACCCATCTTGATCACATCGGCGTCAGGATTGGCCTCGCAATAGGCCCGGACGCGCCGCCCGATTTCCGGAAAAAGGTAACCGGCTTGCAGTTTCAGATAGTTCTCGTTGATCCGTGCCATGACAAAATTTTCGTGGTTGTGTTGTAGGTTAGATAATTTCCGGCAATCGCCGCTGTGATCGGACCAGGCGACTTTACCTGCCTAATGGCCATCGGCCGCCCCGGAAAACCCGGTATTTTAGCGGTCGTGAGGTTTCCATCAATGGTCAAAAACAAATGTACAGCAACCGCAGCAGGCCGAAGTCGTCCGATCGCACCGGGTGATTTTATTGAGTATCATCCTCCAACTAGGCAAACCGCAGCCACCTTCACTCCTTACAGGACCTGCACACGGATGATCGAAGTTGAAGACCACATTTATGACTACCCGCAATACTACGACCTGATCTTTGGAGCTGACTGGAAGCCCGAACTCCAATTTCTCGAAGCGGCTTTCGACAAATTTGTCGATGGCGCAGTCGATCGACTGTTCGAACCGGCCTGCGGCACAGGCCGGTTGATCTACCGGTTTGCCGATGCCGGTTACAATATTTCCGGCAACGATCTCAATGCCAAAGCGGTCGCGTTTTGCAACGATCGCCTGAAACAGCATGGCCTGAATGAAACGGCCGTCGTTGGTGACATGACCCAATTCACCGTGGACCAACAGGCGGATGCAGGTTTCAACACCATCAACAGCTTCCGACACCTGCAAACTCAACAGCAGGCCATCGATCATTTAAACTGTATGGCAGCAGCAATTCGCCCCGGCGGGATTTATGTGCTGGGCTTTCATCTGACGCCAACCGCATCCGAAGCCATCGAAGAAGAATACTGGTCAGCCAGCGCCGACGGTCTGACCGTTGAAAGCGGCATGTGGTTGAACGAACGTAACTTATCCCAACGATTTGAGAAGTTTGGTATGTCGTTCGACGTGCAAATGCCGGACGAGCAGTTTCGCATCGTCGATGAGGTGAAGTTCCGGACTTGGACATGGCCGCAGTTTGAAAGCCTGATCAAGAAAGTTCCCGCATTGGAATTGGTCTCAATATATGATTTTGAGTATGACATCAAAAGCCCGACCGAAGTCGATGATCAAAGTGAGGATGTCGTGTTTGTGCTGAAGGTAAAGTAACGCGCGCAATGCATCTGCCGAGGGCCCCCGCAGGCTACCCACCACCAAAATCCGGGAAGAACCGGTAACAAAAAAGCCCGCAACATGCTTGCTACGGGCTTGGTCGGTTTCTTGATTCAACACCGCCAGTTTATACCGGTTGGCTAACCATTGGCCTTTCAGTGACTGAACCCTTCGGTCCTTCAGACTTTCCTACAGACCAAAACCTTTGATCTTCTCCAACAGGCCATCAACGGCCGGTTTCACGATTGCCTGAAGCGGTTCAGGAACTTTCGCAACTAGTCCTTCCAGAACACCGGTAAACGAACCCAAAATCCCGCTAACTGCGGTTTTCTGGGCACCGCCCATGTCACCGATCCCCATCCCCTCAAGCGC
Organism: uncultured Pirellulaceae bacterium; assembly: GCA_937967505.1. Taxonomy (GTDB): domain Bacteria; phylum Planctomycetota; class Planctomycetia; order Pirellulales; family Pirellulaceae; genus Mariniblastus. The sequence continues at coordinate 12,442 of CALCJM010000128.1, forward strand.
GGTGCCAAAACCGCTGATCTTGTCCGCCAGGCCGGTGGCGGCCCCCTCACCGCCGGTGGCCAAGTCCCCGAAACCGTTCTTGATCTCATTGATTGGGTTCATCAACTGATCCTTCGTTTCGCCCAGCACGCTTAAATCAAGACCTTCAGGCAGTTCCAGTCCACCGGTCAAGTCTCCCATTCCGGCGGTCAATCCGCTGCCTGCGCCGGCAACGCCGTCTTTGACGTTATTGATTGCGTCGCCTACCCCACCGCCATTGATCATCGGGCTGATGACAAAACCCCACAGCCCCAACAGCACCGCGCCAAGGATCCCGACCGGAAGAATTTTCTTCAGCAGTCCACCTCCCGCCTCAACAGCATCATTGGCGGCACCGGTCGCGGCGTTGGCAACATTTGACGCAGCACCGCTGGCTGCACCGGCCAGGTTTGAAGCGGCTCCCGTCACGTTGCCCAGCATATCGCCTAGGCCTAAACTACCGGTCAGATTGGATGGCAGTAAACCTGCCAGGTGTTGTTTCTGCTCACCCAGCAGGCTACCCAAGCCTACCGCATTGAGTGCTTTGCTTTTGACGTAGTTGCCAATCACCGACATCAGAATCGGCGCGGCCATCGCCATGAGTTTGCCAACGATGCCTTCGCCTAGGCCAAGTGTACTGCCAACGGCCTGCTGTGCTGTGCCGCTGGTCTGGCCAAAGACCATGTCCAGAATTCCACCGCCCTGTTTCTGGAGGTTGTCTGTCGCCTCGCCCCCGCCCAACAGATCACCAAGCTTGTCAAGAATACCGGTGTCCTGCTGTTGAGCCGCTTCGAAGATTTGGTCGGCACCTCCTGGCATCACAGATTTGCCAATCAAGCCACCGAGAATTGAACCCGCAGCCGTTTCAAAGGCGGAAGACGTTTGGGATTGGTCCAAACCAATCATGCCGCCAATCTTGTTCATCACTTGTTGTGAAACAGCATCCTTCACCATCGACATAATGTTTACGGACATGGTCAAAGTTCCTCATTTCGATATAGAACGATTTTTGTTGTGCGGTCAAGCCAGCAAAATTGCTCTCAGCCCGCAAGTAACTCAGAGAAGCTCCCGGAGGTGCTCATAATTGGATTATAGGGCCTGTTAGTTGGCCCGAGAACCATTGACGCACAAAAAAGAGTTAGCAAAACGCTTTTGAACACAGCGAAATCGGACCAAATTATCCAGACCGGACTCTTTCTCGAAACACAGAATTTCAGCTGTTTCCCCCCAACAATGACATTGAACGCGACCGGTAAATTGAACCACGCAGTTCATACGCTACACTAAGAGACACTGCGTCAGTGGCAGACGCAGTAGCGGCCAAGACCGCTTTTTCTGCCAACGCCGTTGGCCCGAATCATCAAGCACAGCGCCAAGCATAGCGCGAACAGAGAGTAAATCATGTACATGTCCCAATTGCAGCCAGTCAAACGATTTCGATGGTTTGCCATTCTTACGCAAGTGTTGTTTTGGCAATCGGTCACCTTTGGACAGGAGCTGCCGGTCACTTTAGATACCGAAGCAGCCGTTTCCCAACCCGGACAGGTCTCCGTTGATGCCATCACCAGCGCAGACTGGCCGCGCTGGCGAGGCCCCTCGGACAGCGGGAGCGTCGCCGGAAAGAACTTTCCGGCGACGCTGGATCCCGGCAAGTTGGCTTGGAAAGTGGAACTCTCCGGCAAAGGTTGTTCCACGCCGATCGTGCTGGACCGGAAGATCTACCTCAGCGTCCCCGATGGTGACAAAGACTCACTGGTCTGTTTTGATTCAACCGGCAAAAAGATCTGGCAGACCCGGTTTGGCCAACAGGATGCCGGCAAGCATCGCAATGGTTCCGGTAGCAATGCTTCGCCGACAACCGATGGCGATGCCGTCTTTGTTTATTTCAAAAGCGGTACGTTTGCGGCGGTTGAACTCGACGGAACCGTGCGATGGAAAAAGAACTTGAACGAGCTTTATGGTAAAACAGAACTGTACTGGAGCCACGGCACGTCTCCAGTGTTGACCAATAACCATGTCGTGATGGCGCGGATGCATTCGGGCGATTCGTGGGTGGCCGCCTTTGACAAAACAGACGGACAAGAAGTGTGGAAGGTTGCCCGGGATTTCGAAACACCGCGTGAGGGCGACCATGGTTATGCGACACCGGTGGTCCTGCAGCACGATCAAAAGGAGGCGCTGCTGGTCTATGGGGCGGAGCAATTGACCTTGCACGACGCGCGTGACGGTCAGGCATATTGGTCATGTGGAGGCTTTAATCCCGATAAAATAGAACTGTGGCCGACGATCGCCACCCCAGTGGTGTTGGGAGACATTGCGGTGGTTGCGGCCGGACGCAACGACCGGCGGTTACCGCTGCTGTACGGCGTCGAACTGAAGGGCAGCGGCGACGTGGGTGCTGATAGGCACCTCTGGAAACGCACCGATACCGGCACTTTTGTACCATCCCCGGCAACCTGGAATGGCAGCGTCTATCTGTTACGTGACAGGGGGCAGTTTGAGTGTCTTGATCCGGCCACTGGCCAGACCATTTGGGAAGGGCATTTTCCCAAACACCGCACTCGTTTTTATTCATCGCCGCTGATTGCGGGCGGTAAGCTGTACGCGATTCGCGAGGACGGCATGATGTTCGTCGCCGATATTTCCGGCGGATCCCTGAATGTGCTGTCCGAACACAAATTGAAAGAATCCGTGATTGGTTCGCCAATCCCGTTGGGCAACAAAATTCTGGTGCGAGGCGAGAAGCATCTGTTTTGCTTCGGTGAGTAAATCCCCCTGACGCGGGAAATAAATAAGGACGGTCTTTGACCGGGATCGTCCTGCTTGGTCGATAATGTGCGTTTTCCCGATTGTTACTGTAGGCGGTCTCGCGCTTCTTCGGCCCACGGACTTTTGGGGGCCAGTTGCAGAAAGGCCTCCCAGTGAATCGTCGCATTGTCCGACTGCCCGGATTCATCCAGTAGCCTTGCTAGGTGATAGTGGACGTCGGGAAAATCCGGATGATGGTCCAGCGCCCCGCGAAAGGTGGCGATTGCAAATTCGTTTTGCCCCAACTCCATCAACACACATCCCAAACTGGCACGCGCTTCAACAAATGCCTCGTCCAGTTCAATCGCCATATAGTAACGCTCACGCGCCGCTTTCAAATCACCACTCTGGTATAACAGTTCGGCAATGCGAAAACTCACATCCGCCGTTGGCCCATGCGACAAAGCAAGCGCCCGATAGAGCTCGATCGCCGTTCCCTCGTCGCCATCGTCTTCTGCTTCAACTGCCATTTCAATCAGCTCATCCGGCGTAAGCGTCTCCAATGAGCGTCGTTGCAATAGAGCAACCTGGTCTTCGAACGACAATAACCGTTCCGCGACCGGATAGCTATCGTCGTCGTGTTCGACCACCGGTGCATGACCTTCTCCTGAAGCAAGGTCATTGGGTTCCAGCACGATTGTTGCCGTGCCATCGCGATGGCCCGGGGCGTCGGCAGGAGCCAGAAAATCAAAGTGCTTCTGACCGTTGGTCGCCACCAACCCTTCGTCCTCCCGCAGCAGAACGTTTTTTCCTTCGACAATAATTGACAGTTGTGACAGCGGCAGCGTCCCGGCGGAAACGGGTTGGTGGGAGGATGCTAGGGCGGCCAGTTGACGCTCGATCGCATCCGGCGTCGCGCCACTTTTCACCAACCGCGCAATCATGCGGGCAGAAGCGACCTCCTGAAAATCGAAATAGGGCAACTTCTGGATCTGTCGCACCGGTCGAATCAGCCCGCGCCGATGCCACCGCCGGATGCTGGCGATCGGAACCTGCAACAATTCCGCCAACATTGACGGAGTATATAAGCGGCTCAAATCAATTTCGTCATCCACCAAACCCAGCTTCTGCCAAAGTTCGGATTCTTCAATGACGGCTACCTGATCGTGCAGCTCACCGGATAGCTTTTGCTGCCACTGAGGATTCTGCTCATCGGCACCGATGACCACCATGTCGCAACGCTGGTCGATCGATTCGGTAGGAAATCCCCCGTGATTGCGAATCAGCGCTTTGGCCCGCCGGCGGCTCATGGACCCCAGTTTCCCCAGAAAGGCAACCCGCATCCCGTCGACGACCGAGGATTGATGGTGGAAGATCTTCACAATCGGGACTGGTGCGAAATAAAGTGACGGTGACGGAAAACGTTGGCGTTTGATACTGAATTCTGTGCTGGTGGTGCTGGTGGCAGCGTCCACGATCAGGCACGCAGTTTCGAAAACTCTGGTGTCGGTGTCAATGAGCTATTTTGTTTCTGGGGGCAGTTTGGAATCAGGCGACGTGGGCGGTGGAGTACACCGGCGGCTTCTATTAGACTATGACGGACCTACTTCCAGACATCAACGCGCCTGCCCACCCGTGGGAAGCCTTCGGACTGCCTTCATGAAAATTTCTGCCTGTGAAAAATCGCTTTCAGAATCTGGTCTTCCTCTCCTGTCGCCCTGCCGAATGACGCATCGGCTGGGCCACCGAATGGGGCAATTCAATTTGAAAATTTTGGCCGCGACGTGGGTTGGTTTGTTGGGCGTGATGCTGTTGCTGCCCTTGGGAACGGTGTTGGTGGGAACCGTATTGGCCGACATCACGCTGCCAAAGTTCTTTTCAGACCACATGGTATTGCAACAGAAAAGCCTGTTTCCGGTTTGGGGGACTGCGGAACCGAATCAAGCGCTGGTCATTCGCTTCAATGGAAGTGAAATCAAAACGGTCGCCGCCGCTGATGGCAAGTTCTCAGTGTCGATCACTACCCCTGCTGCCGGTGGCCCTTATCATCTCGAAATTGCAGATCAAAACGAAACCAATAAAGTTGTTCTAACCGATGTCATGGTCGGCGATGTGTGGTTGTGTGCCGGCCAGACCAACATGGGGCTGCCGGTGTCGGCGGCGCTGAATGCCGAAACTGAAATATCCCAGTCAAAAAAATACACCAACCTTCGCCTGTTTAGCGTAGAGGCAACCTCCTCGCCGCAACCCACCGACGACGTGGCGACGCGAACGTCGTGGGCCAACTGTTCCGCCGAAAGCGTGAAGGACTTTTCAGCGGTGGCATACTTCTTCGGACGTGAGCTGGGCAAGGCGCTGGACCAAACCCCGATCGGACTGATCTCGGCTTCGGTGGATGGATCGACCTGTGAGGCCTGGTGTTCTGAAAAATCGCTGCTGGCTGTTCCGTCGCTGGAACCGCTGCTTTTACACTGGAAGGAAAATGATGATCCGGAAGCCAGCAATCGCCCCGGCAGTCTGTTCAACGGAATGATCGCGCCCCTTTCGTCCTATCCTGTTCGGGGGGTGATTTGGTATCAGGGTGAAAACAACGTCGGCCGCGGCAAACAGTATGGCGACCTGCTGAAGTGCCTGATCGGAGACTGGCGGCAACAATTTACAGCACCAGAACTGCCATTCTATTTTGTTCAAATCCCACCGTTTCGCTATTCGAATTACTCCAGCGACGCCCTGCCGGAATTATGGGATGCACAACTGCGCACGCTGAAGTCAATTGCCAGCACGGCGATGGTTCCGACGATGGACGCAGGAGCTGCCGAGCAACGGTATCCGAAAAACAAACAAATCATTGGCAGGCGACTGGCCAGGATTGCCTTGGTCAAGACTTATCAGTTAACCGCAGGCATCGCAGATCCTGCCGCGCCGGTGACGGGACCAGTTTACGAGGCCATTGCGTACCGCGCAGGTAAGATTCGGGTCACCTTTCGCGAAACGGGCGCTGGATTGAAACCCATCGGCGACGAACCAATCGACAACTTTATAATTTGCGGCCCCGATGAGGTCTTCCACCCGGCAACCGCCAAAATCGTCGGTCGCGCGTCAGTGGAACTGTCCTCGGATCTGGTCGCGGACCCCAAAGCGGTGCGGTATTGCTGGGACGATTCGGCAAAACCCTCATTGGCCAACAGCGCCGGGTTACCAGCGTTCCCCTTTCGTACCGACACGCACGAACTTAAGTCCGAAGGGACAGCATTTTAACGTTCCCGAGGACTGTATTGCATCGTCTGCCGGAACGGCATTTCTGCTGTCGCCCTTGTTCGCGCCGGCGATTTTTGACTTGGTGCGCTTTTCAGGCTGTTGTTGGACCTGACCTTCAGATAAATTTGTGTAAGGCGATTGGCAGTTGAGAGCTTACCGTTGGCGATGCCGCCAGCTTCGCTCCGACGCTGGCAGCGTCGCCAGCGGATGGTAAATTCCCAACTGCCAGTCGCCTAAGTACAGACTCCCAGCTTCTGTACCCCGGAAAACAGGCGGAAATCATTTCCCCAAGTTTTATTGTTCTTTTAATTTATCGCAGACGAAGCCATGACAGAGCCAGAGCAGTCCCAGCCAACCGAAGAAACACCGGCAACCACTCCGGCTCCCACGCCCGGACCTGCTGATCAATCCACTGGGGAAAGTCAGTCCGCCACTGAAATGCTTGCCGCCGATACGTCGGTTGCCGCCGCAGCAGCACCACAACCCCGGTCGATGGCCATTGGTTCGCAACGCGACGCTGCCGACAAATCGCTTGCCCCCAATCAACCTAAAGCCGTCGTGGATGCCCTGTCCAACCCAGTCAACCTGCGAGGTGACGACGAATCCGAACAGGTCAAGGCACCCCCGGCTCAGGTACGATCAGAAATTGGGTTGGGCGATGACTTGGATGCCGAAATCGCGGCCGCCTTGGGCGGGATCTCGATGGACGACGTGGTCGCCAAAGCGGAAGCCTCGGACACCGAATTGGAACTGAACAGCAAAGTGCAAGGCTCCGTCACCAAAATTTTCAACGACAATGTTTTTGTAAAACTGGCGGGCCAGTACGAGGGCGTTGCCGCACTGCACACCTTCAAAACGGCTCCCGCCGAAGGCGATACCCTGACGGTCACCGTGCGCGGCCGCAACAAGGAAGACGGTCTGTACGAACTGACCGTTCCCGGCGCGACGATCAACGTCAATGACTGGGATGAACTGGAAGAGGGTGCCGTCGTCGAAGCCAAGGTGACCGGCACCAATTCGGGTGGGCTTGAGGCAGCGTTGGGATCGATTCGCGGCTTCATTCCAGCCAGTCAAGCCGCACGTTACCGCGTTGAAGACATGGAGCAGTTCGTTGACAAAAAATTGGCTTGCGTCATCGTAGAATGTAATCCGGACAAACGGAAACTCGTACTCAGCCACCGCGCGGTGCTTGAACGCGAGATGGAAGAAAAACGCAAGGAGTTGATGGAGGAACTGGAAGTCGGGCAGATTCGTGAAGGCGTCGTGACCAAGCTGATGGATTTTGGCGCGTTTGTCGATCTGGGTGGTGCCGAAGGATTGATCCACATCAGTAAAATCAGCTGGACACGCGTCCGCCACCCCAGTGAAGTAATGCACGAGGGCGAGAAAGTTAAAGTGAAAGTCGATAAGATTGGCGACGACGGAAAGATTGGCCTCTCGCATCGCGATACGCTGGAGCATCCTTGGCACGCTGCCGGAAACCAGTTTAATGAGGACGACGTGGTTACCGGCAAAGTTACCAAACTGATGGATTTCGGCGCTTTTGTGGAACTTGCACCGGGCATCGAAGGCCTAGTCCACATTTCCGAATTGGCCTATCACCGCGTGTCCAAGGTATCGACCGTGTTGAGTGAGGGAGACTCAATCGAGGTCAAAGTTCTCTCGGTCGAAAAAGACAAGCAAAAAATCGCACTTTCACGCAAGGCATGCCTGACCGCACCGGCACCAAAGGCTGGTGATAAAAAGGCAGACGCCGAACCGCAGGACCTGCCACCACGTGAATTGGCCGTCAAATCATCCGGCGAACCACTTCAGGGTGGCACCAACCGCAAATCTGGTGGCGAGAGCGTTGGACTGAAGTGGTAAGCTCAATACTTTGGGAAAAATTCGCTCGAAACCTTCTGTTTAAATTGCCGGCCGAACGCGCCCATCATTTTTCAATGGGCGTGTTTAACCGCATGCTGACTTTAACCCCTATCAGTCGAACTTTTGCCAGTCGATACCGTGTTGCCGACACGCGGCTACAGACAGAAGTCTTCGGCCTGTCCTTTGCCAACCCTGTAGGGCTGGCCGCCGGTTTTGACAAAGACGCCCAGTGGTATCCCAAACTTGCAACGCTGGGATTCAGCCACGTCGAAGTTGGCACCATTACCGGCCAGGCGCAATCCGGCAATCCAACACCACGCCTGTTTCGCCTGCCACAGGATCGGGCGATCATCAACCGGATGGGATTCAACAATAACGGCGCGGATCAGGCCGCCAAGCGCTTGGCGGCAACTCGTAAGTTTCGCCCCTCCGATATCTTGGGCATCAACATCGGGAAAACGAAAGTTGTCCCGGTAGAATCGGCCACCGAAGATTACCTGTACAGTTTCGAGCGTCTGTTTGCGTTTGCCGACTACTTCACCGTCAATGTCAGCTCGCCCAACACACCGGGCTTGCGGACGCTGCAGAACCGCACACCGTTGATCGAACTGCTGACGGCATTACAGGACCGCAATCAATCCTTGGCGACCGATCACGAAGTTCAGACCGTACCAATTCTGTTGAAAATTGCCCCCGATGTCACCTCTGGACAACTGGACGACATCATCTCAATCCTGAAAGAGATTCGTCTTGACGGGATCATCGCTACCAACACCACGCTCTCTCGGGCCGATCTCAACACCGACAGCGCTACGGTTGAGGAAATTGGGCCCGGAGGTTTGTCCGGTGCACCGTTGACGGAGCGCAGTCGCACTGTGGTGGCGAAACTGCATGAGAGCTTGGGAATGGAAATCCCCGTGATCGGGGTGGGGGGAATCATGTGCGGTAAGGATGCCTGGAACATGATCTGTGCCGGTGCATCACTGGTGCAAATCTATACAGGATTCATTTACGGTGGACCGGGAATCGTCCGGGACATCAATCGCTTCGTCTTGCAGAAAATCGAACAACATCAATTGGCGACAATGTCAGATGCTGTCGGACGAACCGATCTAATGGTTTAGGTTGATGCCGTTCTATTCCACCACGGTGCCTGTACCGGGACGTGGCAGAGACAGAATACTTTGGGCCTTGTTTTCGCGATTCGGCGAACCCAAGTACCACATCTCCGGGGAAGAACGCCCCGGAAACACAGTAATGCACAGGCAACAGCCGGTGCTTACTTCTTCAGTTTTGCGAGGTCCTCCGCCAGATTTTGATCGACGCTTCCGATTGCACCGCGCCCATTGGAATCGATGCGACTGTAAGCCACTTTGCGGATGGAATCCAGATCCGCATCCCAAAACATTTGCTTCTGTGCCGCGGTCGCATCCGTATTCCAAGGACGAACAATTCTCATTCCGGCCCCCAACCCTTCTTCGCTGGTATACCACCACGGGCTCTTGGGATAATTCGGGTCTTCTTCCTTCCATGGGGCGTCGTCGCTGCCCAGGCGTGCTGCGCTGTTGCACAAATCGGATTCCGATACAAACGACCCTCCCTTCAGCACGCGCGGGAAGACTTTTGTCGGTTGACGGAATGACGCTGCTACCGAAATCGCACGGTTCTCATTGGCCGTACCAGCACTTGCGCTTTTGCTTGCACCTTCGTGCGCTTCCCCGACCGCGTAACCGTCCAAGACCCACTCGGACACGTTCCCGTACATATCAAACAGGCCCCACGGGTTAGGCTGTAGTTCACCGCTGGCGTGTCGTTCTTCGTCGGCATTGTCGCTGAACCAAGCGTGATTCTCCAACTCCCCGGCATCGTCGCCAAAATAAAACTTGGTCGTTGTGCCAGCGCGGCAGGCATACTCCCACTCAGCCTCGTAAGGTAACCGGTATAGATTGCCTGTCAGTAGGCTGAGCCATTTTGTGTATTGCTTGGCTGCGAATTGGGTCATGCTGGCGGCCGGTTGATCCGGATCCTCGCCGGCCTCATAAGTAATATCTGGTTCGTACAATGCTGAAGGGGCCGTGACGGCATCGATGGCCGCGCGGTTTTCGACCTTGCGAATTCCGCTGCGTTGCAACTGTTTGAAATTACCGTCCATCTCCATGTAACACTGGTACTCTGCCCAAGACACTTCATAGCGACCAATCCAGAACGGTTTCACGGAAACCGAAATCGGTTGACGCGCGTTAAGATTATCAGATTCACCGGTGCCCATTTGGAACACACCGCCCGGCACCGGCACCATCCTGAAGGTGACGTCGGTACCGGGAATCTGGTGGTCGTAGGGAATCATGTACTTGCCATCCACCTCGATGAATGGCCCCTCGGCGGGCTTTGCGGTGACAATGCCCGGCGCCTCTGTGGAAGGTTGCTGGGCAACGCAATGCGCGCTGGCGAGCATGAAAAGGGCTGACAAAACAAGTGAACGAACAAGTAATTTGGTGAACATGAAACGCGCGATGAATGAAATTGGTGTGTGAAAACTCTGGACTACACAGTTTAACCACTGCGGGCATGCAGGGTGTCGAATATTGCCGCTGTAGGCTTCGAAACAACGAAGATTCGGGGGCTAACGCTCAAAGTGGGTGTTTTGCTATAATCGGGCTCTCAAGTTTTCAGGTTTAGCTTTCCGGAACAAACATGGCAGAAAAAGAAAACGCACGTCGCTCAATCGAGGTCGATGAATCCCAAACCCAAACTTGTTACGCGAATTTTTGTCGGGTAACGGGGTCACCCGAGGAATTGATCATCGACTTCGGGATGAATTCCCAACCGATTGGCAATAGCGACCAACCCGTCAATATCAACCAGAAAATCGTGCTCAACTTCTACACCGCCAAGCGATTGCTACAGGCGTTGCATGTCTCGGTACAACGACACGAGAGTGTTTTTGGCCGACTCGAAACCGACATCCAAAAACGCATGAAACCGCGCCCAACCGAAACAAAAGCACCCGAAAACGAGGCCAGCCAATAATCGGTGGCTTGCCCGGACGACTCCTCATCGATTCACAAAAAACTTTAACCAACGAAAAAACTGAAAGACCACCATGGCGAAGAAGAGCATTGACAGTGTTGACGTAAGCGGAAAAAAAGTCCTGATGCGAGTTGATTTCAACGTGCCCCTTGATGGCGACCTGAACATCACCGACGATCGCCGTATTCAAATGGCGCTGCCCAGTATCAAGTCTGTGATTGACCGCGGTGGACGGTTGATCTTGGTCAGTCACCTCGGTCGCCCCAAAGGCGCTGCCGATCCAAAATTCAGTCTTGCTCCAGCCGCCGTTCGACTGGGAGAAATCCTTGGCAGTCCGGTCCACTTCGCCAGCACAACGGTGGGGCCTGATGCGGCCGAAAAAATCGCTGCGTTGGCCGATGGAGAGATTGTCGTGCTGGAGAACCTGCGATTCAACGAAGGTGAAAAAGCCGGGGGCGAGGCATTTTCGGCGCAACTGGCCGAATTCGCCGACGTCTACTGCAACAACGCATTCGGCACCTGCCACCGCGAAGACGCATCCATGTACGGAGTGCCCATGGCGATGGGGGGCAAATCCAAAGTTGTCGGCTCTTTGGTGGAAAAAGAAATCAAGTATCTTGACGGGGTTATCTCCGATCCCGATCGACCGTTTGTGGCAATCCTTGGTGGAGCCAAGGTGTCCGACAAAATCAAGGTGATTCAGAACCTGCTGGGGATCTGTGATCACGTCCTGATCGGAGGAGCAATGGCTTATACGTTTTCACTAGCCAAAGGTGGTAAGGTTGGCGATAGCCTAGTGGAACCCGAACACGTTGAACTGGCGAAATCTTTGATGGAACAGGCCGGTGAGAAACTGGTCCTGCCGGTAGACACCAGCTGCGGTGACGAATTTGGCAATGCTGCCTGCAACAAAAAAATTGTAGCTGCCGGCGAGATTCCCGATGGCTGGGAAGGGTTTGATATCGGTCCGGAAACGGCAAAAAAGTTCGCCCAGATTATTGCTGCCGCAAAAACGGTTGTCTGGAACGGCCCGATGGGCGTGTTCGAGGTGGAACCATTTGCCGTCGGTACCAAAGCCGTAGCCCAAGCGATCGCCGACGGCGATGCAACGTCGATCATCGGAGGTGGCGACAGCGCTGCAGCAGTGGCTCAGTTGGGCTTCGAGGATTCCGTCACTCACGTCAGCACCGGTGGTGGAGCCAGTCTCGCGATGTTGGAAGGCAAAACATTTTCGGCCGTTGAATTGCTGGACGACGCATAACGCTCCTCGGCGAACGGTCATGGGAATGCGACGTGCTGGTGGTGTCCAGCGACATCATTCGGCGTTTCATCGAATCTTCGCCACGGCGGTTTGGTCGATCGACGCTGTCGGGTTGTGCTTTGTGTCGTCATTGAAAGTCCACGAACTCCCGGACGATATTTTACGTTGCCAATTCTGGCTCGTTTATATCTTAACAAGAAAGCCTGCCAGAAATGGAATCGCGTCAGTCGTAGCAAACCCGAATTGATGCTCGAAATGCTCAAGCTTGTGCGGGCTCACGATCGCGGGCAAGCCTTGCATTTCCTTGGTGATTCGGCATTCACTTCGGCTTCGCTGATCGTTCTGTGGCACGAATGTATCCGCAAGAAACCCGCACCTGCGCTGCGCAAATGGAGAGGAAAAGAGCACGCTTCTTTCGCTGAGATGGTAGCCGGACTGAGAACCGACTCTTTAGCCGATTTCCGAACAAAACATTTATCAAGCCCCGGGATTCCAAGGGCGGTTCGTAAAATACTCAAACCCCTCGAATATCTCATCGCTCTCGCCGCATAACTGCGAAAGACAAACCAACGCAGGAGAATTCAAATCCTGTCACGATTTTTTCGGGGGAGCGTGGGTTAAGCGTCCTTGCTTGCCAGTCGAATGCGGGTTCTCGACTCGGAGAGTCGAGTTACGTAAAACGACTCTCCGAGTCGTTTATCGCCAAGTCGCGTTATTCTCGCACTTCCTGAGCTGGATCTTCAACCGCGATCTGCTTGCCCAATCGTTGGACCATGTCCGCCACTTCTGATTCCGTGAAGTTGCCAGAGATCACTCCGTTTTTCGAGAACGCGTTGTGGATCGTGGGCGCTGAATTGAGCTGCCCGTCAAGGATGATGCCCAACTGCTGGCCCAGATGCTGCCCGGTTAGCGACTTCATCTTCGCCGCCCCCTCCGCCGTTAGTTCGAATTCAATGTTGGCACCGCTGTTCGGGTCGGTTCCGGCCGATACCGTCGCCAAATCACGACCGGTCACGTTTTGATCGACAGCGGGTTTGATCACCAAAACTTCCAGCTTTGTGATGTGCCTCTTCTTGAGCCACTTCTTGAACTGTTGCTGGTCAAATACGTCGTCGAAGACGAAGAAGTCGAGATCAAGAATCATGTGATTGTCAGTTTCACGCACGATATTCTGCTGAGTTGGCAACCACTCGAATCCGCCCTTCTTGTCTTTGGCATCATCATTAGTACTCAACGCGACGCTCACCCACCGAGCGACTACTTTCCCTGCATCGTTCTTGATATTGATTTGTTGACGCTCATCTGGATCATCACTTGCCGCAACCGCGCGGGCGGCTGTGACTTGGGACGGGTGGTGCTTGGCATGGGCCACGATCCGGAATTCAATGACTTCCGCCTTGGAAACCTGCCCATCCAAGGAAACCATATCTTCCAGCGGAGCGATACGTTGTACGGCCTTAGCCGCGGAGTTGGCTAAACGTTTGAAGTGAAACACTTCATTGCCAATCTTCGGCTGAAAATCTGTGGGAAACTCATTTGCCAGTACCAGCACCAGAACGTCGTCCTCGTATTTGAAAATCCCCTCCTTCGACTTTGAGGGCTCCTTGTTGCGGAGGATAATGCGAGCGGGGAAGAGGTTTGTATCAATTCCAAACGTACCTTGTGGTGTATCAAAGCCCCCCATGCCCTCAGGTGTTTTCGAAGTGTCAAATTGATATTCGCTGTCTCGGTCATTGAATGAAACCGTCATCCTTGCGTCAGGCAAATTGTGCCCCAGCGCTGGTCGGGATCTGCCGTCCTGCCAATGAGCAATTTCTTCCCACTCGCCATCGAGGATGCCGGGCAGGCGATCGCATTCGAGATAGACAACACCCGGCGCGGGCTTCAGTGGTGGCAGTGGCTGCAGGTCCGGAGTCTTATCTACTGCGATCCGCAGTTTGTCGCCACTCACTTCAAAACATCCCACTCCAAGGTGAACAGTTTTGCCCGGACGGCTAGAATCGAAGAACATGAATCCGTTCGGTTTATTCGGATGCGAATAAACTCGCAACTTCTCGTTTATCTTATAGAGTCCGGATAACCCTTCAACATTCAACAGGCCATGCACGAAACTGATATCGACATTCCCCTCGACCACCGTATCCATACCGTCAATAGACATCGACGTAACTCGCCATCGACCTTGGATGCGTGCAATGGGTTTGGCTTGCCCCACGATCTTGTGTGTTCCCAAGTGGTCTGGCGTGATCGGGTGGAACTGAATGATGGCTCTTGCCGGAGTATCGTCCACTGTGGGCATCCATCGACCGTCTATGAAATCCAGTCCATACGACGGTGGTTGTTCCCCGGACACGGTCGAGACGTCGCTGTCCGCGACCCGGTTGGTTAGCAGTTCCCTCGACTTTGTCAGTGGAGAAGCTCGTAAACCGTCGTCCGGCCGTACTTTTTCCTCGCCTATCAATTCCGCCATCCGACGTTTGATGATCTGCTCGGAACGTTTGGCTCGGTCGATCAATCGCTTGCGGCCAGCATTCAGTTTGGCTTCGGCAGCGTCAAGCTGTGCTTGTTGCAGCTTGATCCGGGTTTCAAATGCACGAGTGACGGCCTGTCGGAGTGCAGTTAGTGGTGCACGCCCATCCGTGCCCATGTCCATGTCACTTTCCATGTCACTTGCTGCAACGCGTTGAGCCCATTTTATGGAGTCCAATTCGGCTTGATCGTACTCCCTTTGCAGGTCGGTAATTGGATCGGGGTTGAGTTCCGATTTGGCTCCGCCAGCCACTCGCGAGAAAATCTTCCGGTCTGCGGCAACCTGCTTTTCCAACACTTTAATATTCGCATCAATCTTTTTTACTGTTGGGTGTCCTGCGCCAAGGCGGTTAATCATCGTCTTGCGTGCCACTCGGTTTTGGCGCAGAGCCTCTTCGCTGGAAGACTTGAACAATCTGAATTTGGTGGCCTTGATCGGATCGCCGTCCGGAGGCGGTTGGCGAGCCAACTGTAGCAATTCCGCCATATTCATGGAGTAAAGCTCTGCCATCGCTTTTAGTTCCGCATTGGCAATTTTGACCTTCGGATGTTGGGCGCCAAGCTCGCGCATCAGTTTGTTGCGTTCTAGCAACCCTTCACGCAGCATCGCTTGGATGCGATGATCATTGCCGAAATCCGCAACTTCGGACACCGCGACTGAACCGGCATTTTGAGCCACCACCGGTTCAACCATTGGAAGGTAAACAAGGACAAGCAACACAAAAACAGCCGGAGCGAAGTTCAGAATGGAGCGCCCATGACGGGTACTTCGGCGTTTAATCAAATGAGAATGCCTCATTCTTGTTCTCCGTTGGTTCTCTGGTTTGTCTTCGAACTTTCAGCTCGCGCTGAATCAATGGTTTCATTGGCGAAAGGTAACTGAAGCTCGCTTTCCAGTCGGCTGACCTCAAGCAACAGTTCTGCCGCCAAAGTTTCTTGATCAGTCCAGCCTGTCGATTCTTGCTCAATCGCACTCGGTAGATCCTCTGATGCGGACTTTGCAATCGGTTCTTCCGCCTTCTGCAAATGCGCAGTCCCAACGGGAGCCTTCTTTTTCGAATGAAATTCACCGGTGGATGTCATGTACGCGAGAAATCCCAAAAACAGCAGGATTTCGGGGAGCGAAGCCAACATGATGATCGAAGACCAAGACCACTTCCGTCCCAGCTTTCCATCCAATTCTTTCGCCTTTGAAGTTCCCCATGGGAAACACCACGTCTGAGCTTGCTTCATATTTAGTTCCTCCGGCAAAGGTGTGTCGGTGGTTTGCACGTGGGCTAAACATTGCCGTAGCAACTGAGCCACTTCGTCAGCTGTCGGATAGCGATCTGCGGGAGACTTTGCGTGCAAACGTTCGATCAGACGACACAACCATTCCGGCGTTTGCGGATTGATTTCACGAATGGGCCTCGGATCGGTATCCGTGATTCGCCGCAGAATCCCAAACGTCGTGTCGGCACGAAACGGAGGCCGACCAGTACACATCGCATATATCACGCTGCCCAAACTGAACAAGTCGCTGCGATGGTCGATCGAATCGCCACGTGCTTGTTCGGGCGACATGTACTGCGGCGTGCCCGCAATCACGCCGCTGCGTGTCATCGTCGCGTCATCGACCGCACGAGCCAAACCAAAATCCGTGATCGCAACTCGTTCAACGCCGTCCTCCAACAAAACATTCGCTGGTTTGATGTCGCGGTGTACCAATCCTTGAGCATGAGCGGCGGCTAGTCCGGCGGCGATCTGCTCTGCGATCCGCAACGTATCTTGCAGTGGCAAAGAGCCGTCGGTGTCGATCCGCTTCTGTAGCGAAGCACCGCGGTTGTAGGGCATCACCAAGTACGGCAGCGATTGATCGGTCGACACACCGTGAATCGCGATTACGTTCGCGTGCAACACTGCTGCTGCGGCTTTGGCTTCGCGGGCGAAACGCCTTCTGGCCGAACCACTGGACGCCAGATGGGGAGCCATAACTTTGATCGCGACGGTCCGGTCGAGCGAAACGTCAAACGCCTTCAGCACCACTCCCATCCCGCCAGCACCGATCACGCCGGAAACTTCGTAAGGCCCCAAACGGCCCAGCATATTAGGATGATCCGTCGGAGCCAGCATGCCGATGACGCTGTGAGTCTGTGCTGATGTTTGTGCTGACGTTGCTGAGGAGTCACCCACCTGAAAGTCAGTATCACTCAGCGACAGACAATGTTGGTACTGGTCTCCGAAAACGCGACTCGCCTCCTGCCAATCTTCTTGATCCGCAGCCAATCGCTCCAGAGTCGATCGACATTTCTCGCAACCGTCCAAGTGCTTGGTCAGCGATGCTTCCTGTCGCCCGCTCAGCTGCCCCTCAAGGAAGCTTGATAGTTGTTTTGCGTCGCAGAGTTGTTGAGGTTCGTTCATTTCTGTTTCTCCTCAGGGCTTTGCAAAACGTCTCGTAGTCGCTTCATCACGCGACTGCGAGCGGCATAAATCACTCCGACGGTTTTATTGAGTTTTGCGGCAGCCGCTTCGATACTGACATCTTCAAATACGGTCATTTCAAACGCGGCCCAAGTTTCCGGCTGAACTTCAACGCGGACAATTTCAGCCGCGTGCAAATACTGTTGCCGACGATACTCAAGTTCAATCAATGGGTCGGTTTCGCCGTCGGGCTGCGGTTCTTGATCCAGCAGGTCGATCAACGAAGTTCCACCCGCGGCTTGGTCGAGTGGCCGACGTGTCAGGGCATTGATGATGGCGTTGCGAGCGATGCGTCGCAGCCAGTGTCGAAACCGGGTCGGCGGGTTCATCTTCTCCCAGCGTCCGATCGCTCCAGCGACCGCGACTAACACATGCTGAGCCAGATCTTGAGCGTCGGCGTCTTGCAGGCCGCGAGCGATCGCGATTCTTCTGATAACAGGTCGGTAAATCTGGGCGAATTCCTCCCACGCTTCCTGATTTTCAGGATCTTTGACCTGCAAAATCAGGCTATCACGGGTTTCTGGAAAGTCGGCCAAAGGAACTCGTCGTGTTTGTTGCGGTGACGTATTTTTATACTGTCTACCAAGTTAAACACAGGGTTTTGATTTTCTGACACAAGATTTTGCTTTTTTTAGCGAGGCCGAAAAATTGCCGTATGTTGGCAAGCTGGAAGCTCGCCCCACGTGCTGGCAAGCTGGAAGCTTGCCCCGCGTGGCGTAAGCTTCCAGCTTGCGATCGTCCAGCGCCAACCGCTACCGTTCCTCTTCAGGAAGTTTTGGAATCGCATCTTCCAGCGACAGGCCCAATCGTTGCCGCACATAGGCAGACGAGAAAACATAGTCCTCCGCAGCACCAACAAGCCCCGCCTTCACCGGGTTCTGCTCAATGTAATACGCGATGCGGATGGCTTCCTCGGCATCGCGAGCCCAATGATCGAAGGTTTCGTGTTGCCAGTACTGCCCGGAATCCGATCGAACTCGATTGCACATTGTGGCTGTATAGCTTTGGACAGAATGTGAGATGATTTCCCTCGCCGTTTGGAGTTTTTTACCCGCCGCACGATTCTCCGACATCGCACGAATAGCCCAGCTCTCGTCTGGCAAAAACAGCCAATGATGGTGGCTCGGCATCACCACGAACGCCAATAGTTTGTACCGCTCTTCGGCAAAGTGGTAAAAAGCATCACGAACAATTTTTGCTTGAGCCGAGTCGGACAGGTGGTTGACGGGTGATTTGTGATCCAGCAGACGATCAACCAACGCAAATAGTTTCTTGTGCTTGTTCAGCTCCCAGTTGCGATCGGAAATACCATCGTCGGGCTTTGCTAACTCTTCCAACTTCTGTCGATATTGATTGATCTCACGAAGACCGGCTGCTGGAATGCTACCGTGGAGGCACGCGGTGATGAAGATCGGGTGCCCTGACACATCCTGATGAGGAAGTCGTCGACGTCGAAAAAAGATTTCTTCCGATTCGATCATCTTTCGTCCTCTCGTTTGGGTGTCAAGAGTCAACGCAAGCTGGAAGCTTACGCCACCTATTTGGCAGTCAACGCAAGCTGGAAGCTTACGCCACGTATTTGGCGAGTTGAAGTTTACGCCACATGTTGGCAAGCTGGAAGCTTGCCCCACGTGGCGTAAGCTTCCAGCTTGCGATCGTCCAGCTTGCGATCATACCCCGAAGGGCACATCAATCCTGTTCGCTGACCGCATTGATTTCATCCGTTTCCATGTTCCATTCCAGTCGATCAGCACGGAAGCTGACCGGCTTGGCATCTCCAGTCTTTCGGGTGATCTGGCTATTGCCTTCAAGCACGAGCAGGCCATCTCCTACGAACGACAGATGATCCGCTTCGATGTCGCAGACCTCGCGGATTTCCGTTCTGCCTCCGACCTCTTGCCCCGTCTCTGAACGAAATTTGACATTACCGTCGGCTCGCAATGACATCGCCCCCGGGAAGTCGGATTTGAATTCAATTTTGTCGGCCGATCCCTGAGCCTCTTCGTCAAAATTGAGCCGGGCGTTCCCTGTGACCAGAAGTTGACTGATATACATGTCTGCGCCACCATCAACGATTTCGCCGGGCGGGGTCGGAATAACTTCAAGCTGGCCTTCGTCACCGGAAACCAAAACTGACTCCCAGTTGAACGTTAGATTCTTGCCTCGGAACAAAGCCCGTTCGGAATCAAGCTCCAAGCGGACCTCGCCTTCCAGCCGCACCTCGTGCCCAAAAATTTGCAGCACCTGAACGCGCGGCTGGCCATTTGCCAAAGTGGCGTTGTCCTTTGAACGAATGATCAAGATGTCTTTGTCTGGCGTGGCATTTTCAACTGCCGTCGGTTTCGGCTTCGCCAGACGCACCGTGAAGGAAGGGGCCGGGTTGGGTGAAGTGGTCTCACGCCCGGAAGCGGCAATATTCGCGGCTGGTTGTTCGGATTCCCAAGAGTTGGCGATGTACCTGCAAGTCAACATCACGATACGTGCAGTCGTCTCGCCTTTAAAGCCATCGGTAATCGTGTTAAGCAGCAGCGAATGCCCTACCGGAAGTTTCTGACACACATCAATCGTGGTTGTCGAAAAAGCAGGGAGGGAAAGCGGCTGTGATTGAGATTTGCCTGCTCCGGGAGACAGTTCGAAAGTATCAACCTTCCCAATGTTACTCATCTGGATACTACATTTAACGGTCGCCATATCATCGCTTACGACTGGCTTGATAAAGATCTTCGTACCGTCGTCGATCATCTTGATTTTAGGTTGCGTCCGTGAATCTGAATCAGTAGTTGTTTCTTTTGCTGATTCCACACCAACCACAAATGGCCGACGAGTAATATCGGATATCGTAGCTTCCTGCCCGTTGAAAAATGTACAGGTTGGAGCTTGCGTTGACGTCGCCTCTTTGTGTTGTTGTATTTGTGTCAACAAGCTCTTGGCTTGCCCTTCGTCAAGAACCGAATAGAGAACGGGAGATATTCGTTCAACGTAGGACGTTGCTTGGATTCGCGACGTTCCATCGTCTTTGAAGTCAGCAAAAGCAGCGCTTTGCCCCTTAAAATGGTTACCGCCCGTTTTCGCCGGCGCAACGACCGTTTGAGACTCCTTGTCGGCGTTCGCCAGCAACCATTTGACTTTCAACGCTTCAAGTTCGCTGGCAGGTAAATTGATAAAACGGGTCTCGACAATCACCTGCCCAAAACCGTACTCGCGGCAATTCTCCAGTTGCTTTAGCACCATATCGACATTCCTGGTGGATCCGTCAATCGCAAGTTTGCCCGCGTCGATCGACTGCTTTAGATCGGAAGTATCCACAGGCATGAAATTTTCGGCGACAACTGGAAGCTGCAATTCTGCCAGCAGAATTTCTTCCGCAGTGTGCTCGATTGGCTTGGACTTGCGTATCACATCCAGCAAGTCACTCACGTCAACCTTGACTGACTTGGAGTCGATTGGTCGGGTGGGTGCGAGCTCCGGCTTGTCGACGTTCGATATCGGCAACGCTTCACTCGGCTGCACCGACGGAATTCGCGACTCGATCGGCTTGCCCTCCTGAGCCCAAATCAGTTTCGCGCCGGGCAAGACCAACGCACCACACACCAGCAACACGGCCCAATTCCAGACGGGCGTTCGGTTATGGATTCCTTTTCCTAATCGCATCACTCTCTCCAATCGAGCAGTCGTAATTTCCACCGGCCGCACGCCCGGCAACGCCGGAGCCACACGCAGCAAGTGTTTCTGTTCAAGCACTTCCAATAATCCGCGCGCATAGACGGCCGGTTGGCAGCCCAAGCAAGCGACCGTTTCCTCGTCGCAGCTCCGTTCCGATTCACGCGTCACCCCTCGCGATGCCAACCACACCAGCGGATGAAACCACAACAGGCTGGTCGCCAGCGTCTGCAACATCGCCCACCACAAATCACCGCGTCGAACATGAATCAGCTCATGAGCTAACAATGGCTCCAGTTCCTGCGATGATTTACCAGCCGCGATCGCAGCAGGCAGTAGAATCGTTGGCCGAATCACGCCCCCTCGACTATCGTGACAGATTTAGGAGTTGAAAACAAAAACTCGGAAGTACAACAATTAATGGAACGTTTTTGCATAAAACACATAACTAGTTCACGAGCT
>CALCJM010000129.1 GCA_937967505.1 uncultured Pirellulaceae bacterium
CCCATCCTGATTGCACGTTGCCATTGCGTGCGTTTGGCTGCGGCACGCGACAGAATGTAGACAACGACCGCATCGTCTTCGGCAAGTCCCATTGCGGATTTATGAAACCGCGCTGCCGTTTTCTTCCAACCGTTGCTGGAATGGTTGTAGCAGGCCAATGCATGAAAAACAGCTTTGCGATCCGGATTGGAACCAATGGCTTTTTTAATCACCCGCATACAATCGGCGCTGGCCCCTTTGGCAGACAATTCCCAAGCGTGAACCGCAGCCAGTCGCCAGTCTTCCGGAAATGCCCGGTGGCCCATTTTCCAGGCCGCACGGCAACGCGCTGTCATGCCACAGACCTGAGCCAGATTTCCCAGCATCAACCAATCACTGGCCGATGCGGTTTGCCCATCGGGAATCTGCCGCAATTGCGCGAAAGCCTCCGTCATGGCCTCGACGGGTTGGCTACTACGATAAAGCTGAAAAGAAGACTGGAATCGGGAGTGACAGTGTTGCGATTCAATTTCGCCAATTTCAAGAAACATAAATCAGAAAGTAAGCTGGTTGACGGGAGCCGGGAGTGGAGACATTCGTACTATAGCGAATGTGTGCGACAGATGCGAACTTCTGATGTTCGGCAAAAAAATATCTTTCCGATTCGATTCCCGGTTTCTGTAAACCAGTTTCTATTTCGTTTCCTTCAGGTGATCGGCAACTGCCGTCAGACGTGGGGCGGCTAGGGGAATCGCATCGAGTATATTGCCGGCCGACAGGACAGTTTTTTTTGCCAGTTCAAGATACTCAGGGTTGTCAAGAGCGCGGCCAAGATACAACAAATTACCGGCCGAAACGCTGGTCCCCGACGGGACCGCACCGTCGATCGCGCGCTTGGTGCGGATCAGCAAGCTCTGATGGTCGCTGGCAGTGTAAAAGTATCCGCCGGCAGCCTGATCGGCAAACAGCTCGTTCTGTTTCAACTGCAATTCTTCCGCCGCCTGGACCCAGCGCGCTTCGCCAGTGGCCCGATGTAGGGCAATCAACCCGTCGATCAACTGTGCATAGTCTGTCAAATACGCATTGAGTTTTGCTTTACCTTGGGTCCACGTCCGCCACAATCGACCGTCCTGCCGCCGCAATTTGGTCAGTGCAAAATTGGCGGCTCTGGCTGCAGTTTTGATATAGGTGTCATTTTTGAAAATGCGGCCTGCGTCGGCAAAACCACGAATCATCATCCCGTTCCATTCGGTCAGAATTTTGGAATCCATCAACGGACGGACACGTTGGGCACGTATGTCAAACAGCTTCTGGCGGATGGGAGCCAATTTTTCTTCCAGCTGGTCCACCGACAGATTCATCTCAACTGCAACAGATTCAAATGGAGCCGATGGCTGAGGTGCGTAGTACTCATTTTCAAAATTCGGGGCCTGATCGATAGAATAGACTCTGGCGAACAGTTTGAATTCCTCGTCCGAGAGAGATTCTTGTAGCTCTTTTTTCTCCCACCGATAAAATTTCCCTTCTTCGCCTTCGGATTCAGCATCGAGCGCGCTATAGAAGCCGCCGCCTATCGCGACCATCTCACGCGTCACAAACTCCAGTGTGCCGTCCACGGCCAGTCGAAACGTCGGATCCTGAACGATTTCCCATGCCTCGGCGTAGACCGAAGCCAGTTGTGCGTTGTCGTAGAGCATTTTCTCGAAGTGGGGGATTTTCCAGAAGCGATCCACACTGTAACGGTGGAAGCCTCCGCCAAGATGATCATAGATGCCTCCAGCATGAATGCGCCGGAGCGATTCCATCAGCATTTCTTTTGCCCGTCGACCACTATCCTGGTCCGGTTGCGTCCTGGCAACATGCAGCAGGAAAAAGAAGTTCGATGCCTCGGGAAATTTGGGACGATTGGGAACGACAGCACTAAACCCAAAACCACCAAATTCCCCGTCATAAGTCTCCGCAAGCGCGTCCAGCGTCTCTTTCAGCCAACGTGACTGGATGGCAACGGGCAGATTTTCCGATTTGCCGGCCAGTTGGGCGCGAGTGACTTCAGTGATGGCTTCGGCGTTCTTCTCGATTGCCTGTTTCAGGTTGTTCCATGCCCCGTCGAGTTTCTTGATCAGCCCCAGAAATCCGGGCGTTCCCCCGCGATCACCATCGCGCGCCGGAAAGTAAGTCCCGCCAAAAAATGGCTTGGTATCCGGTGTCAGAAACATTGACAGCGGCCACCCACCACCCTTGCCGTTACGCATCATCCGATTAAGCACATTCAGGCTTTCCATGTAAATTTGATCGACATCCGGGCGCTCCTCACGATCAACCTTGATACAAATAAAATTCTCATTCAGGAATTGTGCGATCTCCTTATCCAGAAATGACTCGCGCTCCATCACATGGCACCAGTGACAACTGGAATATCCAACCGACAGAAAGATCGGCTTGCCCTCCTCTTTGGCTTTGGCCAGTGATTCATCGTTCCATGGATACCAGTTGACCGGGTTGTGGGCGTGCATCAACAGGTAGGGACTGCTCTCGTTGATCAGCGCGTTGGTGTGCCCGGTTTGGTGATGTTCCGCCCCGACATCTTCCGGTTGATCCTGACCATGCGTCAATGCGCACGGTGTCACCGTTGCACCGATCGCTGCGCTGATCGTCAGCAAAAGTAAAAACAAAAAATGGCGGGCCGACCGGTTGTTGATTGGGCCGCACCGCGTCCCGGACGAAGAGGCCGAGCCCAAAAATGTTTGGTTTGGCATAGTGGAATTTGAGCGCATAAAAAAGTCCGGTTGGGACAAAATAAAGGTTCCCCAACCGGACCAAGAATAACGCCGAATAAATTCTGGGCACCCACCTGAAGTGAGCAATAAGTCGGGCAGTGTATCAGCGACACCTCGAAAATGTCAATCGAAATGACGGCTATAAGCAAAACAAGGGCATCTGATTGCGATTGTATGACTCTCTTGCGAGTCTTTACACCCCGTTAACAGCTTGTGCCCCCCATTCTGAAGGGCATTTTAAAGGGTGCAGTCGTTTTCCTAGCAGATTTTTTGACAGTAGTAGAAATGAAACCTAACTTTCCAGCGACCGGATCGGCATTACTGATTCGGCAAACACGGTTCTTTCACTCCACCGATCCCACCATGCTTCAGATCTTCAATGGCCAGAACGCGTGTCAAAATACGTGCGGCAAGGATTCGTCAGCGCATGTCCCGGTCATGAACGTCATCATTGGAGGACCGGTTGACCAGCGCGCCACCACAACCACAACCAAGCCGGGGATACTTGTTCATCAGCTTCACGCGGAGACAGAGAGACGATTCTTTCTGGAGGAGGCGATCGGTCTGATCGACGTTCGGGGCGAAACGGACAGTTCATCCCTGTTGAATGTCCTCAATCTTCTCAACCGGATCGCAGGTACAAGACAAACCCTGATCGCCTCGGGTGAAGGCGCGGTCGTTGCGTCAACTTTTTGCTCAGGTCAGGCTGAAGCAGAACTGAGCATCAGTGCAATCAAAAATCTGGTTGATCGGGCAATCCAAGAGCGTCAACAGCATGGAAACCGGCAAAAGGTCTCTATCGCGCGCCCTGCAATGGACCGGGAAGCGCTAACGCTGGAATTGCCGGATTGCGACGTGACAGACCGATGGCTGGTCGCAATCGGCGATCTTAATCAACGCGGCTTGAAAGAACAGCGGCAGCTGTTTCAGACGGCAAGCCGACTGCTGGGCAGGTTGCTGACAGTCGGCGGATGACCCATTCACGAATTGCGGTTATCCGGTGTGATTGAAATTTCATCTGAGAATCCACCGCCCGGGAGCCAACGTTCCCCACCAACACTCGGCTATTAGGCGATTGGGCGATTGGCAGTTGAAAGCTTACCTTATCCTTCTTTACAAAACCTGATCATCAACCTCCTATTTTACCTATCTCATCTGTCCAGATAGCCCGGAATGCTTAAAATCTGGAACTCTAAGGCTTTCAGAACCATGTTTCCCACCGCTGACCTCATGTTTTCGCAACGATGCTTTGCCCATAAACCAATGGGTATTTTTGAAAGGATTCAACATGCTCCACGATCTCCGCTGGTACCGAACTGTCTTTGTCCTGACACCGATTCTGTTTGCAGCAGTGCTTGCCGCAGCTTTTATCTCCGATAGCGCAAACGCCCAATCACCCACTTCAAACCGGGACCCGTCTTTTGAAGACCAATTTTGGAAATACCTGATCGGCAACAATTACAAAAACTGGTCTCCTGGTCCGGGTAGGTCTGCCGGATTTTATCAGGGAGAAAAACCACATGGCACTTATCTGAAGAGGTATGTCAATCGCACTGCAGCGGGCAACATTGGCGATCTGGCCATCGGTAGTGTAGTGATTCTGGAAAACTACTTGGAAGATCAGTCGCTCAAGACAATTTCGGTGATGTATCGAACGACTGGCTTTAACCCTGACGGCAACGACTGGTACTGGATCGAGTACCAACCCAATGGCTCGGTCGTTCGTGCGGCCACTCAAAATAAGCCTCAGGGCAACATTCATCACGTTGGACTAACGACGCCCCCCACAGGAATGCTGATGGGGAAAGCTGCCAGTTGCATTGAGTGCCATCGTTCGGCCGGTGGAAATGATTTTGTATTTTCCAATGACAGGCTGATACGATCTTCATTGGTAACACCAGACGCACCGTCATCGCAACCTGAATCGGGCGAGGGAAATTTTGTCGCCGATGCCGAGGCCGATGTCTTTTTTGGATCACGGTAAAGTGCCGGGCGCTTCAGTTAATCCGGTCGGCCCGGCCGGATGTTTGACTGCGGGTTGGAAGAAAATCCCTGTGACACAAACAGTCGCATCCCGGTTTCTGTTTGGTCTGAATTCCAACACCGTAACAAACGCAATTGTATGATCGCCAAAACCTACCTGACTCTCGTCTCACTGCTGTATTTCGCGCTGGCGACGTGGTGCACGCTTGCACCTGCGGAAACCTCTGAAAAAATCGGATTTACACTCAACGGTGGATCGGGAAAATCAGAGTACATGACGGTATACGGTGGACTGGAGTTCGGCTTGGCACTAGTCCTGATCGTGTTTGCCTGGCGACCGGGAATGACGGGCAACGGTGTATTGGCCTGCGTGCTGATTCACGCTGCTTTGGTTCTGTTTCGAACGGCCAGCCTGTTCATGTTTAGTGACATCGAACCCATGACATGGAAGCTTGCCGCTGGCGAGTGCGCGATTCTGCTGTTGGGGCTGGCCACGATGTATTTCGGTAACCAGCAAACCGCTTAAACCTGTTGCCCGACACGACGCGTGTGGTTCCAAAAATTAAATCTCCTTCAAATTCGAGGAACTGCCAATATTCGCTGAGCGCTGACGAACAGCGACGGTTCCCTGCCGGGCGGACAGCCACCGGATCTGCATTCCGAAACAGGTGTCGCTGTGCGATAATTTGACTGGCTTCATCAGAGACAAATTGCAAACGGTGAGTGAAAAATTGATGGCGGACGAAACCTTTGAAAATTTCCTGATTTGGGTCGATGGCGTGGGGGGCTATCTTGTTTGCGGCGGAACGAAAAACCAGCTGGGCCAGGCGATTCCCGATACAAATGTTTCCATTCCGCTGCGTGGAGATATCGAACGTCAGCATGCCACCATCGAAAGCATCGCGGGCAATCATATGCTGATCCCGTCGGGACCGGTGCATGTTGACCGGCAGGCAGTCGAACAGCCACTGGTGCTGGCGTCCGGGCAGATCTTTCGGATGGGCGATATGGTGTCGATGCGGTACCGCAAACCCCATCCTTTCAGTAGCACGGCGATCCTCGAATTCGAATCTCGCCATCGAACATTTCCGTGGTCCGATGCGGTCCTGCTGGCGGGAGATACAATTGTCATGGGGCCACAGCAACGCAATCATATCGTTTGCCCAAAATGGAGCGCGGAAATCATTCTGTTTCGTCGATCCGAAAAATGGTTTTGCAAATCCAGCGCGGACATCATGGTCGATTCGGCCCCAAATTCTCCAAACCGCCCTCTGTCAGCCTCCAGCCGGGTGGAAAATCAGGAATTCTCCTTCAGCATCGAAGGGCTGTAGAATTTCAAGATCAGAAAAAGCCGCTTCGTCGATCGAGCGATGAAGCGAAATTGCACGTCATCAACAGGTTTGCAGTCTATAATTGCGGCTGTCGATTTCCTCGGCCGGTCAACCGCCTAAAGCCCCGACAAGTTTTTATTGCATGAAGTTTTCCTATCCCAGCGGTACTCAACCTCTTGAAGGTTTCACGATCAAACGCGGGATCGGTATTGGCGGATTTGGAGAGGTCTACTTTGCCATCAGCGATGCCGGCAAAGAAGTCGCACTGAAAAAGATTCAGCGCAACATGGACATTGAGTTACGTGGCGTCCGCCACTGCCTGAATCTGAAGCACATCAACCTGATTTCGCTGTGGGACATTCGCACCAACGGTGCCGGAGAAAACTGGGTGGTGATGGAGTACGTCCCGGGAAAGTCTCTGCGCGATGTCGTTGAGGACCACCCTCACGGGATGCCCGAACTGGAGATCAAAAAATGGTTGGGGGCGACCGCCGCCGGCGTGGCTCATTTGCATAAACACGGTATCGTTCACCGCGACCTCAAACCGGCCAATATTTTCCGCGACGATGATGAACACGTCATCAAAATCGGCGACTACGGGCTTTCCAAATTCATTTCCTGCAATCGCCGTTCAGGGCACACCGAATCGG
Source organism: uncultured Pirellulaceae bacterium (assembly GCA_937967505.1). GTDB lineage: Bacteria > Planctomycetota > Planctomycetia > Pirellulales > Pirellulaceae > Mariniblastus. Next base: position 6,721 of record CALCJM010000129.1, read on the forward strand.
TGGGAACCTTCCACTACATGGCACCCGAAATTGGCAATGGTGCCTATGGGAAAGAAATTGACATCTATGCCTTGGGCATTATTTTCTATGAAATGTTAACCGGTGACGTGCCGTTTGATGGTGAAAGTTCGCAAGAGATCATTATGAAGCACCTGACAGCGAACGTTCGACTGGAAAAAGTTCCGCCAGCGTTCCACCGTGTGATTGGCCGCGCACTTGAAAAAGATCCCCACGCCCGTTTTCGATCGGTTGGCGAAATGTTGCAGGAACTGCCATGGAATGATCTTACCGCCAGCGGACACTTCATTGCCCATCCGATAACAGCAAACACTGACCAACAACGGAGCGGGGCGTTTATCGAACCTCTGTTTGTCAGTGGTGACAGCATGAAAATCGTGCGCCCCGACATCGTCTTCGGACCGCTGAATGACTCAAACGCGACTCCTGACCCCGCGCACCGTCACACGATCAACAGGGCCACCGCCCCCCACCCGGGCAGCAACAGCCGGTCGCCGGAAGCCTTTCCGGAGCGCTCCGCACTAGCCAACGATCCGATTCAGATCGTTCGCACCAGTGATGCCTGTGCACCCTCCAGCGCTCAATCACCCGAACGGCAAACCCCCGGACGGCAAACATCTGAATTGCGACCACCCATTCCACCGGTCACAAAAACCGAAAGTCTTACCGCGACACCCGCAACCTCTGCGGTATCTAACGCCAACGCCACTAACGCCAATGCCAACGCCAGTCGTCTGAACCAGTTTCGCTGGTGGTGGACCGACAGCCCCGGCGCGACTTCAGCCAAGCTGCTGGTACTGGGCCTTGGCAGTGCAATCGCATTGTCCAACGCGACCGCTTTGGTGGGAATCGGCGGATTGATTGGCCTTTGCTTTCTGGTTTGGTTCATGATCCGACACAAAATCGTGCCCCTTCAACTGCCGCTGGAGCACTCGGTCGATTTGAAAGCCACTCATCCAGGCGCACACCAAACCAACGCAGCAAGGCCGTCTTTGGATAAACGAAACCGCTACTTGGTAACAGTTTTCGGTGTCAATGCACAACAATTGTCACTGACGCGCCGGTGGCTGATGCAACGATCATGGCGCGAGCGATTGACGGAATTCTTGGGCAGCCTACTGATCGCCTCGCTTTCCTGCATTGCACTCAATTTGTTGGCGATGGCCGTGTGCCCGCGCATCGATAGCCTGTCTGGCAGCGACTGGGTATGGGCATGGTTCGCGTGGTTGACATCGGTCAGTATTTTTTCCTGTGCGGTGTTGCTGACCTTGGGAAAACTCTGGGAATACCGTCCTGATGCCGGCCCGGTGCGACGCGCGATACTGGTGGTCGCCGGTCTTCTTATTGGCATCGCCGGTTGGTCGCTGGCCGATTTTTTCCGAGCCGGTCTGGACGCCGACCTGTTCGCCAGTGCTGTTCCGGCCTGGACATCGTGGATCGCATTCGTGCAGATCAAAAATATTCCGACGGTTCCCGCTTGGCTATTTTGTGCAACGGGATTGTTTGGTGTGCTACGGTGGTGGCATCAGGTTGATCCTGCTAGGAAAACGCGATTAAGCCTGAAAGTTGTTTGTCTCTGTTTTGTCTGGGCGTTAATCTTCAGTTATATTCTGGGTCAGGCGGTGACGCGGTACTGCGTGTTGGCCATTGTGGTCTCGATTTCATTACAGCTGGCGGCCCCCCGGATCTCCTTTCAGGACCGAAGAAACATCTACTCTTCCGGAAATTGATCACCCACAGTATGAATTTTTCTCATTTTGACAATCGAACATTGCCCGTCTTGATTGGGCTGATTGTGACATTGTCGATCCTGGTCCCCCATCGTCCACGGGCGTTTGCCGGCCAAGATCAAAACGCGGTGTCAGCAATCCCGTCCTGGATTGAAAAAGAACAGTGGCGGGAGGACGACATCCGGGTGGTGGTGCTGAGGACCGAAGGTTTTTTGCTGCAAAGTCATGCAACGATGGCATTGGTCGATCTAGTGCGAAAAAAAGTTCGGGAAGAAATCGATTTGCTGGTCCACAATGGTGCCAGTGAAATGGTAAGTTTGCCTGAATCTTATGTGGAAGCAAATCTGGTCAAAGACGAATTGATCCTGGACAGTCGGCAGCTGAATCCATCCTTCGCAGGGCGTGAGAAGTATTACGGATTTGCAAAACTACACTTTTCCGCTGCGTTTCGTTCCATGATAGAAGATCGCTATCAACGCAACTTTCGTACCGGACGCCTGACCTGGACTGGCGTGCTAACGGCGACGGTGTTGGGATGGTTGGCGGTGGTGTGGGCTTATTTACGGCTGGACCAGATGACACGTCATTTCTATTCCCGCCGGCTACAAACGGGTGCTATCGTGTTGGCCGTCGTAATTCTGGCCGTCGCGATAATCGCCCTGCTGAGCCTCGACCAAATCTGGCATGATCCACCGGGATAATTTGTATTTCCCCAAAACCCCTGCCCAGAAATGACAGACTGTCAGCGCCAATCCGAGGTGTACCAGCGGACGGATGGGAATCGCATACCGTCCCAGATGCTCCCAGGTAAGCATCACAATCGCCAGATCCACCAACAGCACCACAGCAAACAGTCCTCGTTGCCGTCCGGTAAACAGGAAACAACCCGTAAACCCGGCCACCACCATCGCCACATTTAACCAACGATAAACTACCGGCACCGTTGAATTGAAAAACCCCCAGTGACTTAAGGCTCGCCAGAACATCATTTCCGGAATACGATCGCGGTGACTCTTGCACCACGCGATCGCCGCTTTCGAACTTCGCCGTCCCATCTCGACCTCGCGGGGCACCAGTTCATCACCGGTCGCTTTCATTGAATCGACCACCGCGCGCTGGAGGTCATTGAACACCTGCGGTTGCCATTGCCCGTGGTCCGCCAGCGACTGGTCACACCAGGCGGCCACCAACCCGCACGTGCCTGCCGAACCAAACGGAGAAAACTGACCCGTCAGGGTGCAGTTTCGTATCCACCACGGCATGGCAACCACGAATACTGCGAGGAAAAACGTGACGGCATGACCCCAATTTAGTGGTATCAGGCGTTCAGCCACGGCGGGAACCAAAAACAAACCAGCCAGACATAGCAGAATCAACAGGCCAAGGTTCCAGTTGCCACGCGTCAGCATGAGTGCCGCGAACAGGATGCCGCTGAACAGGCAACCTGACCTGGTGGGTTGTTCAACGGTCTTCATCACAGCCAGGAAGACGCAGGTCAGCAGGAGAATCGCCAATGATTCACTGGCGATCTGACCGGCGACTTGCATCACAGAATAATCCGCGCTGATTGTGGCACAGAAGACGACACAGGCGACCACGCCCCACCTTTGAGCAATCCACGTCGCCAGCATCGCCAATGCCATGCTAACCATCACGCAGCCCGTCAGCCGCGCCATCGCGTGCTGATAACCAAAGAGTCGGTATACCCCGGCCAACAGTAAGGGATACCCCGGGGAGCGCATGGTGGTCGGTCCCTGTCCCCGGTACTGCGTGACCCACGCGTACTGATCCTTGAAAGGCGGCTGGCGATTGGCCTGTTCATAAACTTTACACCAGCGGGGAACTGCGAAATCTACACTGAAGCCTTGTCCCCGATTGATCTGGACCGCCAGATTGTCATAGAACAGACCATCGATATTCCACGGTGCCGGCGGTGCATCAAGGGCGCTGCTGCGACTGGCCGTCCAGGCAATTGTCGCCAACATCATCAAGGTAAAAACCAGAAGGAATCTGGCACAACTCCATCGGTCAAAATGGATCGGACGTGGAAATCTGACTGGTTTATTGTCGTGCATGGTGGTGGTTGCCACTTGGTGTACCGTTGCTCCATCTCGACAAATACGTTCCCGGTATTAAATTGTACTCCCCCGGGTCTGTTTTCGGTGGATATTTTTGTTGCAAATGGCAAGCGAGCGATCTGCGGTAAAACGCGTTTGATCATACACCATGCCTGCGGTTTGGACATCATCTGCTATTTTTCATCTTCAACCCTGATTTACAACGACGAAAGAATGAATCATGCCGGAAGGGCACACCGTTCATCGCATGGCCAGAGACCACGCGCAACATTTTGCAGGCCAGCGAATCCTTGTCAGTTCTCCCCAGGGACGATTTGAAAAAGAAGCCCGTACGCTGAACAAAAAAACGCTGGTTTCTGTTGATGCACACGGGAAGCATTTGTTCTATCAGTGGAACAACCCTGCCGCCAAACGCGCGCGTTCGACAATGATGCACGTGCATCTTGGCCTGTACGGAAAATTTCGATTGCACAAGAACCCGCCACCTGAACCACGCGGAGCCGTGCGCGTGCGGCTGATTGGTGATGACCAAACCCTAGATCTCAATGGCCCCACGCGATGTGAGATTCTGAATAAAGCCCAATTACAAACGCTAAAGAATCGGCTCGGACAGGACCCGCTACGACAGGACGCCGACCCGGATATCGCCTGGGAACGAATCGCAAAAACAAAAAAATCGCTCGGCGCGGTGCTACTGGACCAGTCGGTCATTGCCGGGATTGGAAACATCTATCGTGCCGAGATTCTTTTTTTGCTGGGCATCGATCCGGAACGCCCGGGACGTGAACTGCAACGCACCGAATTTGACGAACTGTGGCAGTTGACCTCCGACCTGTTGAAGACCGGAGTGAAATATAACCGCATCATTACCGTTGCGCCAGACCAAATCGACAAACCCCTTGGTCAATTAAAACGCGACGAACGCCTGCTGGTCTACAAAAAATCAAACTGTGGCCAATGCGGAACGCGCATTCGCAAGTTTGATCTGGGTGCCCGCACGATGTACGCTTGCAACAAATGCCAGAAATAAGGGAACAGCGATTGCCCCGTGGTGTCAGTACAGGCGAATCGTACCATCGTGCCATACCATCGCACCGGAGAGACAACGTTATCGATCAGTCCTCATTCGCATCGGCGTTCGAACGGAACACGTTGCCCAGATCAATCACAGTCACCTTAATTTTCGAACGGGATTGCCCGTCGATCCACCTGAGCAACGCAAAGAAACCCTCGAAAGGATCGTCAAAGACCATGTTACGAACAAACAGACGTTTGCCCTGGTGATGGGCGAACCCACCCCTGATTCGATAGCGCAAATCGACTGGATTGACTTCTGCCGTTTCGGAATCCGTCGGCCATGCTCCCAGCATTTCTCCCAGCGATCTGGCCCACTGCTCCTGCTGTCGTCGTAGACCTTCGTACTCTTGGTCCGGTTCGGGTGGATCGATCCGATTCCGGTTCTGTAAATGCTCCGGGCTGGCATAAAAATCGATCAATACGGCATCGTAATTCGGGTCCGACTTGAGCATTTGCATCTGCTCAATTCGCAAATCATCGCTGCGCGTCGTCCAAGCCTGAAGGGATTTCTCATAGACTGCTTCGTCTTCGATCTGCTCCAGTTTTTGGTACGCTTCGTTCAATTGGGAATCGTTGGCAACCGTCTGCTCAATCTCCATCAGCCGGACGAGGGTATGCCGGGCTTTTTTTTGGGCGTCGCTGATACTGTATTGCGGTGCCCAGGGCTCGATGGCGTTACCCAGCGTGCCGTACTGTGTCTGTAGTTTCAACTGACTGGCAATCAGGCGGGCAGTCGCTTCGTCAGCGGTGTCAACTTCCAGCGAAAAAATCTGCACCCCATCTGATTTGAGTTGCCTGAATGTTGTCGCTGTGCGTTCCAACAGATGCGCTGGAGACCGGTTGTTTGGAGTTTCATCTTCCGTGCCCGACCGGAGCCAAACGGTCGCCCCGGCCCTGCCTGTGCGGGCGACTGCAGGAAAATCAGTTAAAAGCTGTTGGTAGATTCCAGACGCGCTGTCGTGGTCCTGATACTGACCAATCAGAACATCCTGATTCTCTTCCTTTAAAAAACTGTTGTGCGTGAATTTGTCAGATTCGTCGACGTACTCGACCTGCCCCACCGGAATTGAGAATTCAACCGGTCTCGTCATTGCATCCAAAACCAAATTGGGCGTGCTGCCCGGCGGCAAGGCAAACAAAATGAACAACGCGGCTGCACCTGCCAACCAGCCCAGGCCATAGAGCATACTTAAGCCGACGGTGGCCAAAGCACCTGGCGGGCGGGCATTAATATTTTCAAAAATCTGCAGGGTACGCGTGGCCAGAATTTTGGGTTGGCCCCAGGCACCCTCGGTGGGTAGTTCATCAATAATCAGTCTGGCAGTTGATTCCGGGATATCCTGATGGTCGTTGATAATTGCCGCGCCGTAATTGTTCTTCAGGGTCTGCGCAACCGAAGCATTCTTGAATACGTTGGAAGCCCCAAGCAATAAAAATCCCCCCAGACCGGCAAAGAACCATGCCCCGGAAAGGGCACCTACAACGATCAGCAGCAACGCACCCACAACATGAAAAATTCCGTCCAGCATCGCATTCCGGCAGAAGAACATCGCATGCATGATCCGCCCACCATCGAGCGGCACTATCGGTAACAGATTCAATACGTTGATGACAACATTGATAATCGTCAACTGACGCAGTACAGGCATTTGCCACAGGTTGGCGCACACTGCCATCGGCACCGCCAGTACCAACCCGGGTAGTGGACCGGCAAGGAACACCAGCACCTTCTTCCAGCCGGCGACATTGAAATTCTTGCCAGATACCGCCGCCCCCAGTAAAGGCACAAAGAACATTTTCACATCCTTGTATCCAAAAATCCGCATCGCCAAAAAATGCCCCAGTTCATGAAAAAACATGACCGGAATCAGCAGTAGTAAAAATTGCAAATCCCAGGCAAGATACCCTGCGATGACGAAGGCAGCAATCGACAATACCAAAAACAACAACGCCGACTTGAGAGTGGATTTGGATCTCTGAATTCTCTCAATCTCATCCATCACAGACTTATAAAACACGCTGGTGTGTTGAGGTCTGCGGTCTGGCTCGGCAACAGGTTCCTCAAGGGTAACGGGCTCCCGCTCCCCAAGGGTAACGGGTTCAACAGCCTTTACCGGTGGTGGCGATTCGGGCGGAACATGCCCCTCGAAAATCCCGTTCTCCAATAATTCATTTTTCGACAACTGGTGAAACTGTTCCAGAATCTGTTCAGCCTGCTGATGGTTGTTGATCGCCAATCGATCGTCCTTGTCAAGGCATTGGTCATGCAGCTGGACTAGGTCGGCCAAGGTTGCTGAATCACCATTTTCGTCAGGTACCATCTGGCGAATGTTGAATTTTCCCGAATCAAGCACAGCGTGCAGGCTGTTGGTTGCCACTGAGAACCGGCCCCGATTATCGACGGAAATCAACGTCGATTCGCGGAAGGCCTCGGGTCGCCCGATGGGTTTGATGACACGGTCAAATATCTGAATCACCAGCAGCATCGAACCGTCGCGTTTTCGATAACACAAAATCAGACGCTGGCACAGTGCCGGATCCTCCACTAGGTAGACACGACTACTGACGAAATCAGCCAATTTGGCCTCGTGATGCATCGCGCGACAAACCTGCAGAAAGGTGGCAGGAATTTCTCCTGAATCAACTCTGAATGCGCGCAGCGATTCCACATTTGGGGTGAATAAATAGTAGGTTTTGAAAAACACGAAGGGAATCAGGGTGTCGAGGGAGGGTTGGCGTTGACGAAGGCCTCTCACAGAGTATCTGTCACACCGGGAACCTTCAACACATTTTCCCAGTTCCTCAATGATCTGGCGAACATTTTTCAAAAACCCACAAAAACACCTACCGCATCGTCAAGTTCCATTCGACAAGTCGGCATCTGGTGTCAACGCCCGTTGATCCAACTCAAACCGCTGCAACCCACGTTGATCCTGACCTAAACAAAGTGGGTCATCTCTCCCAGCGGTTTGCGAACTTTCGCGAACCCCTGTTGCTCATCATCACCTGCCCGATAGCCCACTGGCAGAACAACCGACGCGTGGAGATTCTTTGCATCCAGGTCTAGGATGCGGTTATATTCGGCGGGAATAAACCCCTCCATCGGGCAGCTGTCAATTTTCAATACCGCACATGCGGTCATCAGGTTTGCCAGCACGATATACGACTGTTTCTGCGCCCAAAGCAGCCTTTCCTGCTCATTCATGGACGTGATCGCGCCAATCATTTGTTTCGCATAACCATCCAGCTGGCCAACCTCCAGATCACGGACTTGTTCAGTGAACCGGGCGCTTTCCCGAATGAATTCAGCGTCAACATCGGTTCGCACGGCAATCACTATCACGTGCGAGGCCTGAGCCGGTTGAGGCTGATTGTACGAAAACGGCACCAGTTGCTGCCGGATCGCCGGATCAGAAACCACCACGAACTGAAACGGTTGTAACCCGTACGAAGTAGCAGCAAGGTTGCCCACCTCGAGAATGGTTTGCAAGTCATCAGGACTAACTGATTTGGAAGGATCAAATTTTTTGGTCGCATATCGCCACTTCAGCGATTCAATAATATCCATGATGTCTTTTAATGGGTTCCGGCAGATGGTCGATTATTACGACAACGTATGTACAACCCACATTGTACGCAGAACTTCCGGTCCTGTGGATGCCGCTGACCACTGCGTCCACCATGACTCCCCCTCTTGAATCCTGCCCCTGCCCGCCCAATCGTCCTCAATCGTATTAAAAGATGTCCGCAACTGCGCTGGCAACCTTCGCCCTATTGGCAATAGAGCACCAGTCAAGATTAACGATTGGCCGGAGTTTGCCGCCGCAAAAGAAAAGTCCACGCGATGCGACATGCTGCTTTTGCGGCATTCTGTTTTTTTCCATTACCGCTTTTATGATGTATGCGATACAACAGGTTCTCCGTAGGCTTTCCCGACGTGCACCAAAACACAAAATTACTGATGCATAAAACTACTCTGCGCCCTCCCGGATCAATGTCTCTCCAGTTCCTTTCTCAACAAATTTTTTGGATTGGCAGGAATCTCATTGCCGTCCTGATGATGCTCGCGGTGACCTGCATCACCGACAGCGCCCAAGCGGGCGGAGGACCGGAAAATGTTTTCCTAGTGATCAACGAGCAATCGCTGTCTTCGAAACTGGTGGCCAACCACTACACCGACCTGCGCAAGATCCCCCCGAAAAATATCCTGTACCTGAACAGCGTTCCTGCCAAAGATGCGATTACCAATCAAGACTTTCAAAAGTTAATTCTTGAACCTATTCTCAAGGCAATCGCCCGTCGGAAGCTCAATGGGTCTATCGACTACATTGTTTACTCTTCCGGTTTTCCAACGCGCGTGTCGATCAAGGATCACCAGGAATTGCTCAAGGCCGCAGTTGGCAAATCGTTTATCGCCAAATACTACGGTGCGATGGCGTCGATCACCTCGATGACCTATTACTCATCGCGGATTCTTCAGAACGACCCCACCTACATGGCGTTGTCCAGTAACAACTACTATCGGATCCCTTATCCGCAGGCACTGGCCAACCCCTTCCGGGGCGAGCTGTTAAAAAAGTATCAAAACGCGACCGCCGGGCTGCGCGCCGAGGGTCAGGAATTCGCGGACGCTCAAAACACATTGATCAGCATGGCCAAGAACAACCCGGGGCAAGCGGCGGTTCTGTATCAACTGGCACGATTTTTCGCTGTTGAAGGCGACCGCGCCAATGCCATCAGCTTTCTCACTCGCGCCATCAGAATGGGCTGGAAGAACAAGCAATTCATCCAGCGCGATGCCAGTTTCTCCGGTATCAAAAATGATGTATTGTTCAAGGGCTTGGTGGACCGGGTTCCTGAAAGTCGGTCAAACATGATTGCCAGTCATGGATTTCGCAACGCCTATCACTGGGCTCCCAATGGAATGATCAACGGGCCCGGCAAAGGAGCCCGGTACTTTCTTAGCGCGATGTTGTCCATCACACGCGGCGAGGGTATCAGCGATTACGACTCGGTGAACTACCTGACACGCGCGGTTCAGGCTGATTTCTCTCACCCCAAAGGCACTTTCTATTTCACACGCACTGCTGACGTGCGCACTACGACCCGATTTCCCAACTTTCAGAAATCAATTGGTGAACTGAATTTACTGGACCATCAATCCCGGATCGCCAAACAAATCATGCCCGAGCGTCGCGATGATGTGCTGGGACTGACCTGTGGGACATCCAAGTTCGACTGGGCGGCTACCGGAAGCAGGTTTCTGCCAGGGGCGATCGCCGACAACCTGACCAGTACGGGAGCTATGTTTACCAACAAAAGCCAAACCAAATGCACCGAATTCCTTCGCTTTGGTGCCGCTGGTGCCTGCGGTACCGTGACCGAACCCTACTCCATTCAGGCAAAATTCCCGCACCCGCTGATTCACGCTCACTACGCCAAGGGTTGTTCCCTCGCAGAAGCCTATTACCAGTCAGTCCATGGGCCATTCCAGTTGCTGCTGGTGGGAGATCCTCTCTGCCAGCCCTTCGCCACCCCCCCCACGATCCGTATCACATCACCTTCCCCGATGGATGTGGTCAAGGAAAAATTTGCTCTCAAAATCGATTCCAGCCAATCCCAAGTGAATATCGCCGGGTACGAAATTTTTCTTGATGGCGTAATGGTGCTGCGGACACGGAGTATCGAAAACCTTGATATCGATTCAGGCAATATTGGGGACGGATTCCATGAATTGCGGGTCGTCGCGGTTGCCAGCGACGAAATTGAAACGCGCGGCCAGGCAATCCTGCCCTTTCTGGTCAACAATCATGATCACCAAGTCACCATTGAAACCGAACAATTTCGACCTGAATTTAAAGATAAAATTATCATCAACGCCTCCACCAATTACGGCCAACGCATCATCATCAAGCTGAATCATAAAACCGTCGGCGTCATTAACGCGCAAAAAGGCACCACCAGTCTTTCTCCCACGGTAGCAGGAATGGGGAAAATCAAAATCCGCGCCTTTGCGGTTTCCGACGACAAGAGCGCGCTATCGGTTTCGTCAACGCCATTGCTGATTGATGTCCGGGGCACTCTATCGCAACAACCGGGTCTTTAGTTCACCCCCATGCGCCCCATACGCCTCACGCGCCCTCACCCCAATGCGGCCCGATAAGACTTCTTACCCGGGCGGCCACGTCAGCGCGCGTCCGGCCAGAATATGCAAATGCAAATGATTTACCGTCTGCCCGCCATCGGCACCACAATTCGCCACCACACGATAGCCGTGCTCGATATTGAGTAACCTAGCAACCTTATCGACGGTCAACATCAGGTGGCCTGCCAGCCCGGCATCTTCTTCCGCAAAACCGGCGACGTTAACAATCTCTTTTTTGGGTATCAACAGGACATGGATCGGTGCCTGCGGTGATACGTCATGAAACGCCAGGCAAAGATCATCCTGGTAAACAATATCCGCAGGAATCTCGCCGTCGATAATCTTTTTGAAAATCGTTTTCGTGCTCATCGCTACTCCTGTGCCGGGGTAATACTGCGAAGTGATTCCGGAATCGCAATCGATTCTTCGGCGATTAACTGGACGATTTGCGACCGAATGGCAAGCCCGATCTCGCCGGTCTCGTTCACCAAAACGCCATCGATTTCTCCCGAAATGGTCTGGCCAATCCGATTGGTAAGCGTCCTGTTCCCGATTGCCTGGTTGAGTGCATCCAGCAGCGCAGGGCTGCCATAGTGCAATGCCGTTCGGGTAACGGGGCAGCGCATCAACGCCAGCACATCGGGGTCAAGTTCAGTCATGTCGGCCAAAAGGGTACAAAGAAAAAAAAGTCAATGGCGTTGTGCAAAACCAAAACTGGCAAACTTGCATGACAAGGCCCCGCCATGTCGTACACCGCCATGTCGTGCACCGCCGGGAAAGTGCTGCTTTGGGCGATTGGCAGTTGAGAGTTTACCGTTGACGATGCTGCCAGCTTCGCTCTGACGCTGATAGCGTCACCAACGGGTGGTAAATTCTAACTGCCAGTCGCCTTATCCCCCTGCTACAGGAGGCCGCGTCTCCGTTTCATTGCGTTCCCGTGCAGAGCCCGGGAAGGAGAGTTTCATGTCAGCGGTTCAGTGCAGGTGTGCAGGTTCTCCATTTCGCCACGCGTAATCCAGCGCATTGTGATTTATACCGTACCAACTGACAACTAGGGAACAAGCTTACTTACGGGCTGACCCCACCGGTTACTCGAGGATGATTCCTCCCATTGCACTGCAATCAGGATGGCCAGAATTACCGGGGTCAGCGTTTCGTTTCTTCCGCCGTGCCTTGATACGCACGTAGGGAGCAACAAACTGACAGCGGTGTGCAAACGAGCCCTCATCGGCGTCCGGTTTGGCATGCAGCGGTTCAGTCACGTCCTCGATCACCATTCCCGAGCGACACATGCTGCCCAAAATCTCCTCCCAGCGATGAACATACTCCAGTGTTCCCTGTTCCCGGATCAGATTGGCTTCTGCTACCGGAGGCAAGGGCTGTTTCCCATAGTAGGCATGCTCCAGTCGATAACCGCCACCACTTCCGCGAATCGTCGCCTGAAGACTGGCGGGTTGTTTGTGTTGGCTGATATATATTCCGTCACTGACCAGCAACCGCGCCACTTCCGCAAATACTTTTCCAATATCAGGAACATAGCACGTACTGACCGGATGGATAACGATGTCGAAACTGGCACCAGCAAGCATCGGCAAATAGTCCATGGATGCCTCGATCGTTCTCAACGACAGCTTGCGTTCCCTAGCAACCGCGCGGTCCAACTCCAGCATCGCCGGGCTGATATCGACCACCGTTACCTCCGCACCGGCCGCCGCATAGATGGGTCCCTGACGTCCGCCACCAGCGGCCAGACACAGAACACGCTGACCCTCTATCGAATCACCCAACCACCCCGGCCCATCGACCGACGCCAGCGGATTTTCAAAATCAATTGCGCGTGCGGGTTTGGCCAGTCGATCGCCGATGAGCGCTAACCGGTCCCAAGCCGCTTTGTTGTGCCAATGATCCATATCAATGCCCGAGGTTCCCGCAGGCCCCTTCCGGTTCGGGACAACCCACTGGTCATCCCTGTAGTTTTCACGATAATCACGAATTCAGATTCGCCATTTTACACCAATTTTCTTTCCATGCAGACGCATTCCCCCATCGCCACATTCAGCAATTGTCGCCGTGTCGCGATGGCAGATACCGACGCCAGCGGCACGGTTCATTTGGGTGCCTATATCCGCATGATGGAGGAGACCGAATACGCTTTCCTCCGCAGCCGAGGGCTGAGCGTGGTGTTGACCGACGACAAAGGTATCCTCGGTTTTCCACGATTGTCTGCCAACATTGAAGTCGCCCACCCGGCGCACTTCGACGACGAAGTGATGGTCCAGTTAAACTTGTTGACAGTTGACGGGAAACAGGTTGTCTATGAATTCACGATTGCGGGTCTATCGGCTGATGTCGCCAATCAACACATCGCCAGTGGGCTGTTTCGCGTGGTCTGCTGTCGATTCCCCAATGACGACCCTCCCTACGCAATTCTGACACCACTGAACGTGATCGATGCACTGCGCGGTGATACCTGAAATCCGGCATTTAAACCGGGAACTGACAGAACGCGTACTGCCGGCCCGTGTTTGCCTCCAAAAAATCGTACTACACCCCCACAGAAAGCTGGCAATGGCCAACAAACAATATGACGCACTGGTCGTGATCTCCTTTGGCGGCCCCGAGGGCCCGGACGAGGTCATGCCTTTCATGGAGAATGTGCTACGCGGAAAAAATGTGCCGCGCGCACGGATGCTGGAAGTCTGCCAACACTATCAGCAGTTTGACGGCGTCAGCCCGATCAACGAACAGAACCGCCAGTTAATCGCCGCCATCAAACAGGAACTGCAACAGCACGACATCGATTTGCCGGTCTACTGGGGAAATCGCAACTGGCACCCGATGATCCCCGATGCCCTCGAAGAAATGAAAAAAGACGGTGTCAAGTGCGCCTTGGCATTCTTTACCAATGCCTTCAGTTGCTATTCCGGCTGCCGACAGTATCGGGAAAATATTCTGCACGCCCAGGAACAAATGGAAGGTGCCCCCGAGGTTCACAAGCTGCGTATGTTCTTTAATCATCCGCTGTACATCGAAGCCTCCGCCGATCGCGTTCAGCACGCGTTTGATAAGATTCCCGAATCACGTCGGTCAAAAACACGGTTCGTCTTCACCGCTCACAGTATTCCGATGTCGATGGCCGACAATTGCAAATACGAAACGCAACTGAAAGAGGCAACACGACTGGTGATGGAGAAAATTGGCGACTACCAGTACGACCTGGTCTATCAAAGCCGCTCCGGTCCACCGACGCAGCCGTGGCTGGAACCAGATGTCTGCGACTTCATTGAAGAACAGAATGCAGGCAATCGAATCGAAGACATTGTAATGATGCCAATCGGATTCGTCTCCGATCACATGGAAGTCATGTTTGACCTCGACACCGAAGCTCAGGATGTTTGCAAACAACTGGGAATCAACATGCAACGCGCTCTTTCGGTCGGCACGCACCCAAAGTTCGTCTCCATGATCCGGGAACTGATTCTCGAACGTACCGAAGGCACCGAAAAACGGGCGTGCGGCCAGATGCCCGCTAACTGGGATGTATGCCCGGTCGATTGCTGTACGTACGATCCTCCCAAACGCCCGCAGCGCCCCGCAACAACCTGATGACGCAATCGTCGATCGGTGGCAACCGGGTCAATTCACATCTAACCCAATTTCAACCCAATCTCAATAACTCTTGAAACAGAACACGCTCATGGAAATCCAACTTACGTGGCTGGGACACGCCACCTGGAAAATTCAGGCTGGCGACCATACGATTCTGCTGGATCCGTTTTTGAATGACTCACCAGTTGCCCCCGTCAACGCGGACGAGGTGAAGGCGGACGTGATTCTGGTGTCCCACGGCCACTTCGATCATGTCGCCGATGTCGCGTCGATTGCCAACCGTTGTAACGCTCACGTGGTCGCCGTCTATGAGATTGCCCAATGGTTCCAGGCCAACCATGACGTTAAATTGGCTACCGGCATGAACCTTGGCGGCACCTTTAAGCTGCCGTTGGAAGGGATTTCGGCATCGGTCAAGATGACACCTGCCGTTCACAGTTCACAACTACCTGACGGATCCCCTGGCGGAGTCGCCGCCGGATTTATCCTGACCATCGAATCCAAAAAAATCTACTTCGCCTGCGACACGGCGCTGTTTTCCGACATGCAGTTGATCGGGCGATCCGGAATCGACGTGGCGGTACTTCCGATCGGCGACCTGTTCACGATGGGCATCGAGGACAGTATTCTGGCAACCGGTTTCATTGATCCCAAACAAGTCCTGCCAACTCATTACAACACTTGGCCACCCATTGAAGCGGATACCACGCTGTGGGCTGAAAAAATTAAAACCGAAACTGGTGCCCATCCCGTCGTCCTAGAGCCAGGTGAAACCCATATCGTATAATCGGCATCTCATTACAGATCATTGCGGGGCACTTAAATGTCAACAGCCGACGATCATAAGATGAGCCCTTCCGAGTATCTTGCGTTCGAACGCGCGGCGCAAGAACGCCATATGTATTGGCATGGTCAAGTCTACAACATGTCCGGGGCAACATGTTAAAATTTCCGGAAATGTCCAGCGGCGAATTCATCAAGCGTTCGATAATTCGGATTGCGAAGTCATGCAATCGGACATGAGAGTTAAAAACCATCGTACAGGCTCGTACCACTACCCTGACATCGTAGCGACCTGCCAGTCACCGAAGTTTGAGGACAACCATTTAGACACCTTAATGAACCCTCAAGTAGTCATCGAAGTGTTATCCAAATCAACAGTGAGGTTTGATCGAGGCGCGAAGTTCCAAGACTACCAGAGAATTGACTCGCTGAAAGAATACGTTCTGATTTCCCAAGACAAAATGCACGTGGAGCGGTTCACGCGTTCCGGTGATTCGACTTGGGAATACGAAACAGCAAGTCTGCCGGAGGATGTTCTGGCGCTTAACTCAATCGGCGTGAAAATTCTGTTGAAAGACATCTATTCGAAGATCAAATTTGATCCCGAAGCTCAGGAAGGATTCAAAGTTGTCGAACAGCGCTTCCCCTACGATGTTCCTGAGTAGTAATCCGGAACATCCGGAGACGCCCGGTTTGGCAAAAAGATCAGGCGCAACTGACGAGCAACGCAACCATTGCATGACCACTCACTGAAATATCGGAAGAACCAGTTTTCGGTCCTTCATGGTGCTTACTCATAGTGCTTACTCATAGTGCTTACTCAGGGCGCTGGCGCGTTGGACCGCCGGTTTCGGCCAACCACTGTTCGGTCCCCTCGGGTTCTACAATCCGGCACATGTCTTCCAGTTGGTCGGCGATATCGTACAAATCGTCCTGCCACACCCTGTGCTTGATATCGGCCGGACACAACTGGGCCATCTCATCCAGCAACAGAATAAACCGCAGAAGATGGCGGAACACCATGCCCTCCTGCTTTTGCAGTTTGTTGCTGGTGATGTATTTGTTGAAATCCGTGCCGTACTGAAGCACTTCACCCACCACCCAAACCGGTGTCAGTTTTAAATCCTGAACGTCGGGAAAATCGTGCTGAAACAGTCGCTGAAGTTTGTAGGGGAACGTCAAAATTGGCACAAAATCCGCCTCATCAACCCAACCGCGTTGCTCTTCTTCCTCGCCTTCCTTTGGATATCCAAATTCATCCGCCGTCGCCAGCCCCAGTTTTAACAACTGCGGATCCAACCGCGTTGTCGCCAGAGGTCCCGGCGGCAACGCATCGGGTTTGGGAATTCGAATCACGGGCCCCAGCGACCTGGGCAATTGAAGCAAACTCTCAAATGCCATCACGCGCTCATTCCGGTCGGCGATGCCCATGTGGTTCATCAGGAACAATGCGTACAAAGGATGCACCGCCCGTAGCTGTAACATATCGAACATCGCCTCGGTCGGCGTCGCCAATAGGGGCTGGTAGTTCGCCAACGCTTCGCCGGAAGCATTTTTCGGTTTGGCTGCCGTGGTTTTATTCGATGGCGATTCCTGCTCTGGCGGCGCATCGGACTTGCGTTGGCCAAGATCCAGTTGAGCAAACAACGAGGCCGGATTGGCAGACAGCAATTCATCCGAATCCTGGTCAACGGCAGGCACACCGTCGGTCGCGCCTCCACCGGAAGAATCGTCGGCAGACAAATCCTTCGCTTCCGCCGCATTTCCAGCCAGCTCCAGTGGCGGTTGCGGATCAAGCGCCACATAGCCACCACGATACAGGGTGATCAGTTGGCGCGTAAGATTGTTCTGTGCCTGTTCTTTTTGCCTGGAATCCAGCAGTCTCCCCGAAACCAGTTTTCGAATCAGGGCAACATCCGGCGCAATGTTCAGCATATAGACCAACAGTCGCCACGGCAGTGGACCGCGACTGGCCAGATCCGCCGATGGAGCGTTGATTAACTGTTCAAACTGGGCCTGAGACCAGTATTGCTGGGTCTCACGCCGCTTGGGCTGCTTCTTTTTGAGTGCCTTTTTTGCTTTCCGCAATCCCGGATCTTTGGTGTCCTCGGGAATTTGATCATACTTCTCTTTCCAACGCGCAATTTTGACATCGTCCTCATGGGCCAGCACGTACACGTATCCGTTATCGTCGTATTGAGGACGTCCGGCGCGGCCAAACATCTGATGCGCCCCTGCCGCATCGAGCAATTTCATTTTGCCCGGTGGCCCTTTGAGAATCGTCGGTAACACCACGCTGCGGGCCGGCAGATTAATTCCCGCAGCCAACGTTTCGGTACACACACAAATGCTGAGTAATTTTTCCTGAAACAGTGTTTCTACAATTTGTCGGTATCGCGGCAGCACACCGGCATGATGGACACCAATCCCGCGCATCAATAATTGCCGCATTTTGGGGCCGGCCCCCGGCGTAAAATCATAATCATTCAGTCGTTCGGTCAGCGCCTTTTGCTGATCCTTGGCCACACATTTTTTCCCCTTGAGCGTTTCGGCCACATTCCAACACATGGCGCGATTAAAACAGAACAGCAACGCCGGCACGCGGCGAAGGTGTTCATCACCCGCAACCATTTTCTCCATGTGGTCGGCCAGCAGTTCTTCCTGCTCCCAATTGAATTGAAGCGGTACCGTGCGCTCGGTGCCTTCAATCAATTTCAAACTGCGTTGGTGCACATGATTCAGCCAACGCAAAAACGCCATCGAATTTCCCACCGTGGCCGACAGCAACATCGTTCTGACATGATCCGGCAACAACGCCAAACCGAATTCCCAGACAATCCCGCGCTCGGGCAAGTTGAAGCTGTGAAACTCATCCATGACCACCGCCCACACATCGCTGAAGTCAAATGACTGGCGGTCCAGCAACCGGTTGAGCAAGATTTCGGCGACAACGACAAGGATTTTCGCATCTGGATTAACGCTTCGATTACCGGTCACCAAACCCACGTCCTCAGCAGAATATCCCCACCGCACCACAGTCTCCTGAAGCTCACGGAATTTCTGGTCGGTCAGCGCGATCAAAGGGGTCGTGAAGTAGGCGCGTTTACCAAGCTTGAGTGCCTCGAACAGAGCGCCTTCTGCGATCAGTGTTTTGCCAGTCCCAGTCGGGGCACAGACCAATATCCCCTGCGATTCAGTAAACCACGCCAGCAGCGCGTCTTCCTGAACCGGGTACGGATCGTAAGGCAGCGAATCGAAATAGGCTTCCGCAATATCGTCGCGCTGATCTTGAGAAGGGGCCGTAACGGGCGGCTGGGTGGGTGAATTCACAGTTAAAGGGGGGCGGAGAAATGCAGGCGAACAAAGAAACCGCTCATTCTAACGGAAAAGTCGCCGTAATTCGCTTCGAGGTAGAGATTAAATTGAAACCTGAGTCAGCCCCAAAAAAACACCAGTGCAGAGCGCCTGAGACAGGACGCGCGCGTTGGGTGACTCAGGCCAATCCAACGCGCCGCGTGAGTCAATTACATGGCATCTGCCTGAAAAGCGCTCTGCTTAATGGATTTGCTTAACGGGTTGCCACAGCCGCACTGTTGGACCGGGTAGAAACCACCGCTCCACTAGGTCGTTCCCGCGTCACCAGAAACTGTACGGCTTTGTTGACCTTCAACCCGGCCTTTAGCGCCATGACCGCCTGCCGCTGATCAACGACATCGAAAATCCCACCGCTGACCGGATAAGCCTGATTAACATCGGTATCGAAAATCCAAACCTGATATTGAAATTTCTCCGGATCATTTATCGCCAGTCCCGATAGTGTCAGAAAACCTTTTTGCTGCGAGTCACTCCACAACACCTCACCTGTCACGGATGCCTGATCGCCCGGCAGAACGGCAACTCGAATCATATCCACCGGCGGATTCGTCAAAAACGCGTCGCGCTGATGGTTGTTGACTGCATATTCATCCATCAAAATCAAACTGGGCGCTTCGTCTTCCAGCGCCGCAAACTTGGGCGTCTCTGCGGAGTTCGACGGTTGCCGCAGGAACAACGCCAGAGCCAATAAACTGGCCGCCGCACAAACCAACATGCCTACCTCGCCTGCCTTAGGCAATCGCAACAAAGACTGACCAAGCTTTCCGGCCTGGGCTGCGATCAGGTCAATGAGTGACTGCTGCGCGACATGCACCCCGCGTGGACGAAACTCGCCAACGGCATCTTCTGGCCGCAAATCTTCCCGCGCCAAAACCGATGGGTCGGGCATCGTCTGCGTGGCACCGCTACCCCAGGTTTTGTTCACGTAGGCCATCCCGTCAGCAATAATCGCCTGACGGAGATGCGCGGGCATTCCCGGGCCTTCCGGCAGATGGGTCGCGCCGTTGTGTTGGCAAGCATTCATGGTATCTTCCACCTGTGGAAGCGATACGCCCAGTTGGTCGGCAAGGTTCTCCCGGTCGTCGACTGACAGACTTGCATAATCCAACGCCGCGACGGTGATTTCAAATTGCTGGACCGTCCGGTCGGCACCGGCAGGATCGGGCGACGCCGCAATTAGTTCGTCCATCAATTGTTGATCTTCCCGGGACAGTCCACTGACAGATTTCTTGATAATCAAATCGAGCAGAATGGAAGTGGAGTCGGATTTCATAGTCGAGGTGTCAAATGCAAAGGTACAAAACTGTTTTTAGGTTGCGGTGGTCGTCACCAGCAGGGTCAGGGTCGCCGTCAACTTGCGCTGCCAACACCCGCCGAATTTTCCTCGTGAGCCACGTTGTAATACCGTGATACGGAACTCAACTCTGCCTCAATCTCTCCAACGGCGGTTTCGAAGAACAGCGTCTCCCGGATCTTGATCAGACCACGTCGGATATGTGTTTTGACCGTCCCCAGTTTCAGCCCCGTCACATCGGCAATACCCGAATGCGACATCCCGTCAAAGATGCTCAACCGAATCACGCGCTGCTGATCATCGGGCAACTGGTTGAGTGCTTCTTCTGCTAGGGCGGCTTCTTCCTGAATTTCAATTCTCCGGGTCGGGTCGGCAACATCAATCTCCATTTTGTCGAAATCACAATCGATGACATCGCAAACGCGTTTCTGTTTACGATGCCAGTCAATCAGGCGACGCCGGGCGATCATCGCCACAAAGGTTGTTTCGCTGGCAATGCTTACATCAAAGCGGTCAGCCACTTCCCACAGGTGGAAAAAAATGTTCTGTACCGAATCCTCCGCCAATTGCACGTCGGCACAGTAGCGCCGCGCCAGCGACCAGACCAAACCGCCGTAACGATCCAGACACTCACTGACCGCGTCGGCTTCGCCGGCGGCAATGCGGGGGAGTAAAGGTTGTTCAGTAGTCAATGAATCTCCTTGCATGATTCGTAACGATCCATCCGTCAACGCTAACTCTAGGGGCCACCACCTTGGCCGACAACCGTCTGAAATTCTTTTGTTGCGTGAATCGCAAATTTCATGGCCAGCTGCCTGCACAGGGTTGACCCCAAAAACGAGTCGCGATGCAAGTTGCTCTTTGCGCTTATTTCCCCATTACTCACTTACCAATACTTGATCTACTACGTGAACGGTCCCGTTACTGCATTTAAGGTCCGTCCTGAGTACGTTAGCTCCATTAACCATTATGCTGCCATTGGTCGGGGCCTTAATCATTAACTGAACACCGCTGGCAGCTCCCACATTGTCAGTCGCCGCCACCTCAGCACTGCTGAAATTCCGCTTGAAGATATGATTCGTCAGCAGATTTTGCAGCTGGTTTCGATTTTCGTTCTGCAGTAAAGGATCAAGCACTACTATCGATATCAATCTTCAGCTCACCGCCGTGAGCGATTTTGGATTGGGCCAAAGCGATTAAATCCACGGCACCCACTTTGCCAGCCAAAACATGGTATTTGAGGATCGATTGCAGTTGTGCCTTATTTCCGGGCTGCATCACCACCTCAAAGATGCTATTTGATTCGCACTGTACTGAGTCACCCGGTACTCCATTAATCATCGCTTCCTAGGCGCAAGCAACAGGGGTGTGAGAAACCAACACGCCTGCAACAGCAGTGCTGATCGCCAGTACACCTAACAGCATCTTCAGTCTGTTTTTGGTTTTCGTAAGCGCATAGTTTTCGTAAGCGCATATTTTCGAAAAGCGGTCTTCATCATTCACCTCTTAACCAAATGATAGTTTGCTTCTTATAAGCCGCTAAAGCGCGGTCGGAGAGTGGTTTGAGACGCAAATGTATTCGGAGAGCCACGCATTGCGGATTCAGCCAAATCAGGAAAATCCAATTGCTATCACCGAGGACACCACAATCCACTTAGATACCTGAGACATCGCAGCCCGGTACCGTGCAGTGCCGACTCGGGATTGCTGAACTTCTCTCCGGGCTCAAAATGGCTCACGCGCTGACCAAAAGAACAGAGGAACAGACTCACCCAGTTATTATTCAAGCAGAGCCTTCAGTGCGGGACTGCCTGCCATCGCGACGATCGTTGATCAATTTATAATTTACTTGCTATCGCAAAACTTTGATCATCAATTTCCCGTTAAACTTACCCAAAACAGCTCTCCGGCAAGTTTTCTCAACACCGGATTACGTTTAAAAATGAAAATCGATGCCCCACCGACAAAGTGTTTCCGGAATAAGCTCAGCCCTCAATCGTTCTTTGTTTGTTCGACGGTAGACGCTCGGGAAAAAACCAACTTTAAATTAGCTGTTTAAATTAACTGAAAGGCCAGAATGAGATTCAAACACGGACGCTTAACCCTAAAAGCAAACCCGCTGGCCGCGATCCTGTTTGCGACTCTCTGTACTCTGACGTTGACGGATTCGGTGTCGGCCCAATCCAAAGAGGACGTCGCGCAGCTTGGCGATTTGATGAAGCAACTTCAGCAACACAACCAGAACAACGAACAGGCCAAAGCGGCAGATGTTCTGGGAGAACTGGAAACGCTTGGCGGAAAATTACTGGGCACCAACAACCCGGGGGTCATCGGGATGGGCATCGGTCGCGCCCTAGCACTTCGCGCTCTGGGAGAATACGACAAAGCCCTCCAACAGGCAATTATCAGCCGACAGAAAGCGCTTGAATATCTGGGAAAGGACCACTTCGTGTTTGGCAAAGCGCTGATCACGATCGGATCGATTTACCGCATGAAGGCGGATTTCGAAAATGCAAAAGCCAACTACCGGGAAGGAATCCGACGACTGGAAGCCGCAGGCGAATCCGGCCAAAAAGACCTGGCCGACGGATACACCAATTACGCAGATCTCCTAGCTCAAATCAATGACCCTGTTGCAGCCAGACGCTACAATCATAAAGCAATCGATCTAAACACAGAACTCTTTGGTGTCGATTCCATTCAGGTCGCCAATGTCCAAAGCAACCTCGCCGTTGTCCTGATTTCTCTTGGCGAAATGGACGCGGCTGAAAAGACACTAAAACAGTCCCTGAAGATCAATGAACAGTTCCACGGTCCGGACCATCCCGAAATTGTTCCCGTATTGAATAACCAAGGACTCCTCTACACCAAACGTTGGAAATACGCCGAAGCAGAAACCGCCTATCGGCGAGCCATAAAAATCGCCAAAGAAAAGCTTGGCAACAAAAACGCGCTGACGCTGAAAACCACCAGCAATCTGGGCCAACTTCTGAGCGAAACTGGAAAACACGCCGAAGCACAAATCTTGCTTAAACAGGCCGTGAAATTGTCCAACGAAATACTCGGCCCCAATCATCCCTCGACAGCCAACGCATTGCACAATTTAGGAACGGATTATGCCGATGTTCAGGATTTTGAAAACGGCCGCAACACTTTGAATCAGGCGGCGACAATCTGGAAAATCGCGCGCGGCGACCGTCACCCGGATACTGCAGGCACGTTTGCCTATCTGGGTATCCTAGAAACGGCCGATAACAAAGCGCTTGCCGCCATTGCCGCCTTTCAACAGGCGCGCACGATTGCCAACAACAGTGCGTGGGATGTCCTGCCGAAACTGGGCTCCAACGAACAGCAAAATTTCATGCGGCGGACCTTCAACTGGACGTTACACTCCAGTCTTGCTCTGGCCGAACAGAATCCGAACAACCAGTCAGTCTTGCAAAGTACGGCAATGTGGCTGGCCAACGGAAAAGGAATCCCGGAAACCGCTCTGGCCGCAGCACGTACGGGCAGCACAGATCAACAACTGAAACAGGTGTCACTGGAGGAGGTACGCAACGCCATTCCGAAAGACGGCGTGCTGATCGATATCGCTCGACATGATTTTATTGACTACAACGCACAATCTCTGAAAGACCGGCTGCTGGATCCGCACTACGTCGCGTGGATTACACCACCGCAGGGCGACGTGGTACGGGTCGATCTGGGTGACGCGACCATGATCGACGAACAAGTCGAAGCGGCGCGCGAAGCCATCAAAGATGCCGGTGGCGAAGGTGGAACCATCGAAACGCGCGGCGAAGCAGACGCCACCAAAATCGTCAGAAACCAACTGGCGAAACTGGCCGGGATGATCTGGAAACCACTCTCACCGCACATCGGTGCCCAAACCGATCGGTTGATCATCAGCCCCGACAGCCAGTTGTGGCTGGTGCCGTGGAGTGCCCTGCCGACCGAAGCAACCGAAGCCGGCGGACAGTGGCTGATCGAGCGGTACGCGATTTCGACCACCGCCAGCGGCAGAGAACTGGTAACGGGTAACCGCAGTGACCAACCGAACAAAGCCAAACCTACCATTTTTTCCAATCCGGAATTCGATCAATCCTCCAGCGGCAAAGCGTCTTCGTACCAACGTTTGTTCAAACACGCCCCCCAGAAAACGGGTGCTTCCCTCAGGAAAACCTCACCGGATAACCGTTCCGGCAAGACTTACGATCAGAGCGGCCAGCTCAACTTCCGCGTGGCACCGCTACCGGGGACCGACCGGGAGGCCAAAGCCATCTCACCAGCGATGCAGATTTGGTTGGACGGGTTAAAGCCTGATAACTTCCGTGGCCCGTACGCGCTCGAAAGTGTTGCCAAACAGTTGGTGCGCCCGCGCACTCTCGTATTTGCAACGCACGGTTTTTCCGCCAGCGCAGGCAAGGGGCGGTCGGATGTCGATCCACTGGCAAACTGCGGACTGTTGATGGCCGGCTGCAACAACAAACGGTCAGAAATTCTAGGCGACGATGGTATCCTGACAGGCGTCGAAATCGCGGCCATTGACCTGCGATCGACGGAATTGGTGGTGTTGAGTGCCTGCGAAACGGGCATCGGCAAGATCGAAAATGGTAACGGCGTGGCCGGCCTACGACGCGCTTTTCACCTTGCCGGAGCCGAATGCGTGGCGTCCACGCTGTGGAGAATTTCGGATGTGGAAACTCCGAAATTGATGAGCCACTTTTTTGAGTCACTGGCGAAGAAAACCGACAAGGATTTGGCACTTCAGACTGCCCAAGTTGAACGCATCAACGCGCTCCGTAAGCAGTCCGGCGTTGCCCATCCATACTATTGGGCCAGCTTCGGAATCAGCGCACGCTAAACGCGGATATTCCGTAGGGTGGGTCGTTCGGGTTTCGCGACAGCGGAATCCTGACCCACCTTCGGCGCCCCGCCAAGCAATGGGTGGGGCGGCGCAATAACGCTGCGCGTTGAATTGGCTTGCCCCACCCTACAGCTACAGCACAATGATCGCGCGGATATTCTGTAGGGTGGGTCGTTCGGGTTTCGCGACAGCGGAATCCTGACCCACCTTCGGTGACTCGCCACCAGCGTGCAAGAGTTGGTAAACTTGTGGATGAATATACTCGTATTACTTCTGCATAGGTAAACGCATGCCAAACTACCGACGTAACCGGGTTCCCGGAGGGAGATACTTTTTTACCGTAGTTGTTCACGAAAGATATCATCTGTTTGAATCGCGCGCTGCGAGAACATTTTTGCGTGAAGCGTTTAAAATGGTCCTTGCAAAACGTACGTTCGAACTATTTGCTATTTGTTTGCTTCCCGACCACCTTCACACAGTTTGGAATTTGCCGCCGGGCGACAGCGACTACGCGACGCGCTGGCGGATGATCAAAGAGTCATTCACCATTTCTTGGCTTGGCAACGGTGGTTGGGAAGGAAAGATCTCGGAGTCAAGGCGAAGAAAAGGAGAGCGCGGGATTTGGCAACGCCGGTACTGGGAGCATACGATTGTGGATGAAGATGACCTGCGACGCTGCGTCGATTACACCCACTGGAACCCTCGAAAACATAATTTGGTCAGTCGGGTTCAGGACTGGAAGTATTCCAGTTTCTTTAGATTTGTGAAAATGGGTGACTATGATTTGAACTGGGGCGGTACTGACCCAATCCCCGCCTGGAGCGCTCCCGAATGGGGAGAGTAAGACGATGGGGGCAGCAAAATGATCGGGCGGATATTCTGTAGGGTGGGTCGTTCGGGTTTCGCGTCAGCGGAATCCTGACCCACCTTCGGTGACCCGCCAAGCAATAGGTGGGACGGCGCAATAACGCTGCGCGTTGAATTGGCTTGTCCCACCCTACGGCTGACCCAATCCCCACCCGCACCACTCCCGAATGGGGAGAGTAAGACGATGGAGGCAGCAAAATGATCGGGCGGATATTCTGTAGGGTGGGTCGTTCGGGTTTCGCGTCAGCGGAATCCTGACCCACCTTCGGTGACCCGC
>CALCJM010000130.1 GCA_937967505.1 uncultured Pirellulaceae bacterium
GAGGGTTTCAACAATAAAGTAAAACTGGTTACCAGAAAGTCCTATGGGCTAAGAACCCAAAATGCCTATGAAACCACGCTATATCACAATTTAGGCGCGCTACCTGAACCAGAATTCACCCACAAATTCTTCTGACGAGGCGAAAATTATGAATGGTTTCCTGCGGGCGCGGAAATGCGCGTGCTGGCGTGTGGATTTCGGGGGGGACTGGTGGGGGCCGTTTGTAATGGGGCGTGTATTGGGCTGTTGGGCGGTGTCACCGATTCGGGCAACCGCGCTTGGCCGGCGAATGGGTTGGCTTGGGCGATCATTGGCGCGATCTGCGCCCTGATCGTTTACTTTGGTGTCGGGGGTGTTTTTTATTTGATGGGTTTTGTGGTGAGTTGCCTTACCCGTCACACGGTTGATTTGAGGCTCACGGCTGTGGTGACAGCGTGTGCCACCGTTTACATCCCGATCACGCTTCCTGCTGTGGGTGTACGGTCTTTCAGCGACAGAAGTGGTGTGTACGACCTGCAAGTTGACCTTATTCTGGCGGGAGCCTGCCTATTGATTCCAATGACGTTTGTTGCCGTGGGAGCGTGGGTAGGGGCCGACCGGCAATATCAAAAACAGTTGGCCGCAACCACGGATTCCAAACGCTTCGATTTAAAAATGCTGTTTGGAGCCACTCTAGTTTTCGCCGTGTTGTTGTCGCTGGGGAGCTTGGTTGAATTAAACCCGCTTATCTGGATCGGGTTCCTTGGGCTGCTGTTGCCGGTGTTTATCGCCACATCGGTGATTGTCCGGGGCGGTCGTCTCGTGCTGCGCTGGTTGGCCGGAAGCGGGGAAGGCAGGACGACGGGGCGCTGACCTGACAAGTAACCGGTGGTCCGAATTGCCTGTTCGTTTAAAGTCTGCTCGCTAATTTGTCACGAACACTTTTTCAAATTTTTGCACAACGGGGCGGTCTGTCAGGCGTGGGTTGATATGCGGACGTTTCTCCAGCAGCACCATCTGCGCCTGCTCTTTGGAGATTTGCCGGGTCTTCATCAGCCAGCAGATTGCCACTGTCGCACTCCGTGCCCGGCCCGCTTTGCAATGCACATAGACTTTCTTCCCCCGGTCGGCATGGTGCTGGATAAACTCCACTGCTTGGGTCACGTCTTCAAAATCAGGATGGGTAAAGTCGATCGTCGGCATGCGGAATTGTTCGATGCCAAACTTTTTGTACTCGTCCACTGGCCCGCAATATTCTTCGCACGTGTTGACCACTCCGCCAACACCGATTTCCGCCAACTGGCTGACGTCGGCGTCAAACGGAAAAGCACCTACAATGACGTGCGCGTCGATGGCATCCCACCAGTTACGGACCTTCAGCCACCTGCCCAAGGCCATATTCCACCACAGCGTTGGATAGAAAATGGTGCGGGCGGAGATCCATTGCAGCATTTTATTCATGTTGAATCAGAATCAGGGTGGAGGTGGTGTCGTCGTCGATGGTTCGGCTGGGGAGGCGAATTGGGGCCTGCGAGATTTTAGCCGCTTTGCAGTCCGAGAGGTAGCTGTTAGCATGCCCGCACTCAAGTCCACCCGAGTTTCCCCGACCTGTCCATGTCTACCGAAAACCAGCCTTTATTAGAGCCGACTGAATTCCTGTTCGTGTGCTGCCAACGCGGTAGCGAAAAAGCGGTGAAAAGCGAAATTGCGGCGGCCTGGCCAGGGCTGAAGTTTGCATTTTCGCGTCCCGGTTTTTTGACCTTCAAACGACCGCCAGATACTTCATTGCCGCTGAAATTTTCACTGGCATCAACATTTGCCCGCAACAGTGGATGGTCCGTTGGCAAATCTGTAGCAAAGGGGGCCGGAGACGACGCGGCGACGCTGGTTGCCGAAGTGCTCAAATCACCGGCGGCCAAACATTGCCAGCACGTACATGTCTGGCAACGCGACACACATGTGCCGGGACAGAAAGGGTTCGAGCCCGGGCAGAGCGTACTGGCGGATGAGATGGCAGCACTGATTGTTGGTGCGCCCGGTATGGTGAACCGCAAAGTCCCGGCAAATCAAGTTGCCAAAGCCAACGATCTGGTGTTGGATGTGGTGCTGGTGGAACCCAACGAGTGGTGGTTCGGGTTTCACTACGCAACGACGACGGCCGGGCGCTGGCCAGGCGGTGTTCCAAAAATCGACGCCAGCGTAGAAGTGATCAGTCGCGCGTATTTTAAATTGGACGAGGCGTTGCGATGGGCGGGGATCAAAATTAAGCCCGGCGACGTTTGTGCCGAGATCGGTTCTGCACCGGGAGGTGCGTGCCAGTTCATGTTGGAACAGGGGGCGCAGGTGATCGGCGTTGATCCTGCGGAGATGGAAGAGGAAGTATTAAACCACGAAAACTTTACGCACATGCGACGACGGGGTAACGAGGTCCGGAAGAAGGATTTGCGGAACGTGCGATGGTTGATGGCCGATGTCAATGCAGCCCCGACGTACACGTTGGATACCGTTGAGGAGATTGTGTCGAGTTCATCAGTTGATGTGCGGGGCGTGGTGTTGACGCTGAAGCTGGTCGATATGAAGTTTGCGGACCAGATTGACGCGTTCCGTAAACGCGTCAAGGAGCTTGGTTTTTCGGTGGTCAAGACTCGTCAACTGGCATTTAATCGCGGCGAAATCTGTCTGGTGGGCGTCAAAGACCGCTTTGCCCTTCGTTCCACTCGCCAGCGCGTGCGCGCAGCGAAGAAGCCCTGATTCTTATGTTCCGGAGACGCGGCCCAGCAGTTCATTTAGTGCCCCGATCCGGTCAACTTCAGCGGTGTCGCTGCTGTTTTCAGCGCACCGGTCCAGCCAACATGCGTTCCAACCGTGGCGTACGGGGCCGAAAAAGTCGTTTTCAATACAGTCTCCCGTCATCCAGATTGGCTCATCGATCTTACGCCCAAGCCGCTGTTGGATCTTTTTTTCAACCAGCGCGTAGAAACGAGGGTCGGGCTTACGATAGCCGATGCCAGCGGAACAGAACACAAAATCAGCGCAGGCCAATTCCGGAAACGCGTCGACTATTCCAATCAACCGACTGTCGAAGTTGGACGCAATGCCGATCGAATGCCCTGCCGCCTTGAGCGATTCGAAGGCGGCCGCGGTGTCCGCAAACAGCGCCCAGTTTTTTGCTGCGGCAAAGAATTCCCAAAGTTCGTCAAACAGCGGGTGAGGGTTTTTTACATCGACAAAAACGGCAGCGATCAGTTCAAACCACAATTCGCGTTCGATGCGATCGCTGGAAACCAGTTGGCCCGCCACCACGCCTCTGGCCGACAGATCCAGATTGAACAGTCGTTGCCGAGCGGATTTGAAGCGGGATTCAATCTCCGCCACATCCAGCTTCGATCCGTGGCGTTGGCCATGGTCGCGATAAACTTCGATTACTCCGGGAACGGTTTTCAAAATCGTTCCCACTGCGTCAAACAGGATGATCTTGCTCATCTGGATTTTGGAACTCACAAGACTTAGGCGATTGGCAGTTGAAAGCTTACCGTTGGCGATGCTGCCAGCTTCGCTCCGATGCTCTCGGCGTCGCCAACGGATGGTAAATTCCTAATTGCCAGTCACCTTACAAGACTTGCAACTATCGAACGACGGTCCGGCCACTATCAGAACCGGGCACTCTGACTGTGGTGGTCGATGCATTGGCTGAGGTGGCGGCTTTGATCGTGGTGATCTCTTCTTTCTTGCGTCGGTAGTAGTCTGCATCAAGGTCACGCACGTTGGTGAAGTTCCGCAAACTTCCAATTGAGGCAGCTGCGGTGGTCTCGGTTTTCAGGATTGGTAGTCGCGCTGTCTTGATGATGTTGCCACGTTTAGCAGCTGGTGCGTGATTGCCGTCTGCTTCAGGCAGGCGTCGAATCTCAAGGGTGCCCTCCTGCGGCTTGGATGCCGGTTGCCGATTCAGCTTCGGGGCACCCGTGTTTTTCTCTGTGGCATTGTGCGAGTGTGATGCAGGCGGCAACACAGGAAGTGGCTTGAATTTGACAGGTGCGGGGGCTTCCGCAGTGTGCTCGATGGCCTCACTGCGGAAGGGGGACCGGCGAGGACGCAAGGCATTTTGTTGACGGAAGTGGCGTTTGTGGGTTACCAGCTGTGTCCCGGATTTGTTAGCCACGCGAGCGGTACGATCAAACACCTGATGCGACTCTGCGGGCCTTGCCGTCAGGACCAGCATCTTTGATCGCTGTTCGACTACTGAATGTCCGGCTGATGTGGGAATTTGCCCTTCAAGTGCTTTGGCTGCCGTTTCCAAAATACTGTTTTCATCCTTCTTGGGAGTGACATCCAGAAGTTCGTTAGTATTGTCCAGCTCGTGGGCTGCCGAATCCAGTGTTTCGATGGTGCCCTCCTCTTCGTCCGGGCTGGTGTGGTTCATCTCACCGGATGGGACAAGTTCTGTGGCCGGCATCTCGACCGCAGGTGGTAGTGGGTTCTCCAGCCCCAGCTCACTCGCGGAATCTTCAAAGGGAAGAATCGCGGGCGGGACCGAATCGACGTATTCAGAACCGTCATGCAGCGGCGGTGCTACCGGTTCGGCGGAGGAACCGGTTGGTGTATCGAGTTCCATAGTCGAAGCGGCGTTGTTACCGGTGCAGCCACAATCGCTGGTCAGAACCGATGATGATTCGGATACCGGCGAGGCACTCGAGCGCCCCGAGAGCAGTGGTACATTCTTTAACGACGGCAGCGTGCCAATCGAAGGAAGCCGGGTTGGCTGTGCACTGGTGCTGGGATTTGAAAATCCGAATTTCGAACTGGCATCAGGTGCCTTGTAGCTCAGTTTCTTCTTTGTCAGAGAGTCTCTTGACTTTCGCAACGCGTCCGCGATTCCCAAATTCAGATTCAGTTTGGGCTGACTGCCAACGGCACAGCCGCTGATGACGATCGAAGCCAGGCCGAGGGTTAGCCACTTGTATTTTTGGGTTCTCATTTTTGTAACCGGAGTTGTAGGTCGTTGAACGACATAATCGGGAGTACTGAGGGACGTGCGTAAACCAGCACGTTGCCGATAGAAGTATCGACGAGCACAATCCGGGTCATCGGATTTCGAGCATTCACAGCGCCAACCGCGCCAACCGGTATCGCGTGCACGGTGGTCAGATGTGAAACAGGGGGCAGGCTTTGGCCAACCGTTATAAATTACGTCAATTTGGAGCGATTCTGTCGGTCAGCAGGCCGGTTTTTCTACTTCGGTTCCCGGACGGAGGTCGCACAAGTTGGGATAAAAGTGACAGCATTATAAGTTTCGTGTCTGCTGTCGTGTTAGAAGGGCTCTCTTCGAGAGAGACATTGCAGAATCAAGCACGTTTTGGAGTCAGGCGTCTATCCACTAACAGGCGTCTCCTGCCGGACTGATCGCCTTAGGCGACTGGCAGTTAGGAATTCACCATCCGTTGGCGACGCTGAGAGCATCGGAGCGAAGCTGGCAGCATCGCCAACGGTAAGCTTTCAACAGCCAACCGCTTTAAGCAAGGATTTCTCTCACCACCCGCGCCGGTTCCACACCTGTCAGTTTCACATCCAGCCCCTGGAATTTTTCGGTGAATTTCTCATGTTCGATCCCGAACAGATGCAACATCGTGGCGTGCAAATCGTGGACGGTGACCACGTTGTCAACACTGTTGTAGCCCAGTTCGTCGGTTGCGCCATAGGCGGTTCCTGGTTGAATACCGCCGCCAGCCATCCAGATGCTGAATGCATTGATGTGATGGTCGCGTCCGGTCCCCTGAGCCATGGGCGTGCGGCCGAATTCGCCACCCCAGACAATCAAGGTGTCTTCCAGCAATCCCAGACGTTTGAGATCTTTCACCAATGCCGCACTGGGGCGGTCGCAGGCTTTTGCCGATGTCGTAAAATCCTTTTCCAGATTGCGATGATGGTCCCAGCCACGATGGTACAGCTGGACAAAACGAACACCACGCTCCAGCAATCGTCTGGCCAGTAGACAATTGGATGCGAACGACCCGTCTCCCGGTTGTTTGACACCGTATAAATCGAGAGTCTCTTGTGGTTCATCCGACATATCAGCCAGGTCCGGCACTGCTGATTGCATTTGAAATGCCATTTCATATTGAGCGATGCGGGCAGCGATTTCGCGATCGACGTGTCGATTGGCCAGCAACCGGTTGATCCGCTGTACTTCATTGACGACCTGACGCTGGGTCGATTGACACACGCCGTTGGGGTTGCCAATGTAGTGAACCGGTTGCCCCTTGCTCTGAAAAGCCACACCCTGAAATTTACTGGGCAGGAATCCCGCCGACCATTGTCGTGCTGAAACCGGTTGAGCGCCCGGCCCCTGGGAGGTCATCACCACGTATCCCGGCAGATTCTCCGTCTCTGCACCCAGACCGTACAGCATCCAGGATCCCATTGAGGGACGACCCTTGACAATCGAACCGGTATTCATGAACGCGTGAGCCGTGTCATGATTGATCTGCCCGGTCTTCATGGAACGCACGACGCAGATCTCGTCCGCGATAGATCCAATCTCCGGGAATAGCTCCGAAATTTCGATTCCGGATTTACCCCACTTTTTAAATTTGACAAAAGACTTTCGCGCCTTGAGTGTCATGTTTTGCAGCTGCGCCAGCTGCTGTCCGGTGGTGAAGGAGGCCGGGAATTCTTGACCGTGGATCTTGTCCAACGCCGGTTTGGGGTCAAACGATTCGAGGTGGGATGGGCCGCCAGCCATGCACAGGTGGACGATTCGTTTAGCTTTGGGAGCATGGTGAGGGATATTTGGCTGCGGTGGCCATGGCCGGGTGTCGTTGGCAGCCACCCTGCCCTGCCCCATCAGTGAGGCGAGCGCGAACGAACCGATACCGGCAAACGAACGAGACAGAAACGTGCGCCGCGACCAGTCGGTTTTTAGAC
This sequence comes from uncultured Pirellulaceae bacterium, assembly GCA_937967505.1. Lineage (GTDB taxonomy): Bacteria > Planctomycetota > Planctomycetia > Pirellulales > Pirellulaceae > Mariniblastus. The sequence continues at coordinate 6,901 of CALCJM010000130.1, forward strand.
GCTGGATCAGTTGTTGATTCGTTGATGGTTGGTTCATGAGGTTGTGCTCTGGCGTATGTTAAAAGCGCGTGATCGTCTCGTGCAAATTCAGGATGACCCGGCAGACTTGGGTCCAGGCGGCCAACTGCGCTCGCGCTTCCTGCGACTCGGGTGTGTTGGTCTTCAGGTTGCCATTTTCGTTCAATCGTGTGGCTTCGTCGGTGTGCGTGCGGTAACGCGCGACTTGGTCACTGTAGACCTTTTGCAAACCCGCGCGTTCGGCCGCATTGGCCGACCGCCCCACCGCCAACTGAAACCCTCGATCCAGAATCGCCCCAAAATCTTCATTCGTATTGACGGGCTGAATTCTGACCGCCATTGCGCGGGCCGCTTCGACGAAGGAAGGGTCGTTCAGTAACGTCAGCGCCTGTTGGGGGCTGTTGGATTCGGTCCGGTCGGCCACACATTCGTCGCGCGCGGGCGCGTCAAAGTTGACCAGCATTGGATGCAGGAATGTGCGTTGCCAGTGCATATAGACACCCCGTCGGTACTGAAACGGTCCGTGGCTGGCGGTGTAGGTGCGATTGGGAAACTGGAGGTTGCCGTAGTGCCCGTCCGGCTGATACGGGAACACGCTGGGGCCACCTATCAGACGGGTCTCCAGCAATCCGGCGATCGCCAATGCGTTGTCGCGCACCGCTTCCGCCTCCAGACGCCGCGCTGATTGCTGTGACAACAGGCGATTGTACGGATCGATGTCTTTCAAATCTGAACGTACTGCTGCTGCCTGCCGGTAAGTGTGACTGTGGACGATCAGGCGAACCAGATTCTTCATGTCCCAATTGTCTCGAAATTCAGCAGCCAGCCAATCCAGCAGTTCCGGGTGGCTGGGCCATTCGCCCTGGTTGCCCAGATCGTCAAGTTTATTGGAAAGGCCTTTGCCGAAGAAGTGTTTCCATGTCCGGTTGACGTAGTGCCGTGCCACCAACGGGTTCTGCTTTGCTACCAACCATCGCGCGAGGTCCAGGCGGGTCTGGCGAGGCTGTTTCTTCTGTTCTTCAAAAGCGATGTGACCGGGGAGAAACGCCGGCGTGGCGGGCAGAACCTCTGCGCCGGATTGGTCCTGCCAGTTTCCGCGCCTCAGTACGCGCGCGGTTTTGATTTGCTGATCCGGAATGGTTTGGGCGATTGTGGTCAGCGCGTATCCAGATCGCGCGGCAATGATCTGATCGCGAATTTTGGTCAGTTGTTGGGCGTATTGGCCGGCCGGTGTCGTGGCCCAATACCAGGCCGACAAAATGGCCCGTTTGTCGGACGGTTCCAGCGGCTGGTCGGCAGAAAGTCGCAGGAGCGCCTGTTGCAGGTTGTTGGAGTACATGGACTTGCCAACCGAAAACCTTGCCAGCGGCGAAACGGCCAGTTCGAATTTCCCGATGTCAGCGGACTTCAGCGTAATGATCAGTTTGTCCTCATCCTCCAATATCAGCGGTTGCTTTAGCCGGTACCACGCTGTGTGAGTGCTCCTTGCTTCGTCCCGTGGAAGCTGCCAGTTGGCAGGACCGGACTGCCAGATGTCTCCGACAAACAAGGGGGGGCGGCCGCTGACGTATTTGATCGGGGCGTCCCGGTCAGCCAAAGTGAATTCAACCTCAACAGGTGTGGGCATCTCGGCTTCGCCAACGCGGATAACTTGCGCCGACAAGGAAACCCGAAACCGCCCGTCGCCCGATCTGCCCACATAGCCCTTGTTGGCTTCGTCGGGGATCACGCTCAATCGCAGCGTGCGGATGGCCAAAGGGTCTTTGTTGCTACCGACCGGCAACTGTGAGGTGACCGTAAACGTTTGCCCTTTGATCGCCGGTCCGACCACATCAACGCGCTGTCCCTTTTTGATGCCGCTGATGGAATCTGGATGGTTGGTATCGATCTGTGGACCTATATGTAGTGTTTTCCAGCCGTCCTTGTGGCGTTCCAGCCATTGTTGATTCTTTGTCAACCAGTCCTGCAATTGGCGATCGTTAAATTGTTTTGTGACAGCCGCCGTTTCTGTTTCCAGACGGGATTCGAGAAACAAGATCTGTTGCTCCAAAGACTGGCTTTTGAATCGCAGTTCTGGCGGAAAGGGATACTCGTTGGTGAAGCCTTGCAGGTCAGGATTGGGGGTGTATTTATAGGTCGTATAGACGCCCCACTGCCGCAGGTCGTCAAAATAGGCTCCCAACGAATAGAAGTCGCGCGCGGTAAAGGGGTCATATTTATGATTGTGACATTCGCAGCAGCCCGTCGTCGCCCCCAACCACGCCGTGCCCAGCATGCGCACGCGATCGGCCGTGTATTTTGCCAGGTATTCATCGGGTTGAGCCCCACCCTCGCGCGTCATCATGTTCAGACGCACTAACCCAGTCGCGATCAATTGCTGTTGATCAGGGTTCTCAAGCAGGTCGCCTGCCAGTTGTTCGATGGTGAATTCGTCGAAGGGTTTGTTGTTGTTAAGTGCCTCGATCACGTAATCGCGATATGCGAAATTATTTTGGTTTTGGTCTCCGTGAAAACCGACGGTGTCCGAAAAACGCACGATATCCAGCCATTGGGTGGCCATGCGTTCGCCGTAGTGGGGCGATGCCAACAAGCGTTCCACTTGCGTTTGCCACGCATCATCAGAAGTGTCCTGTTCAAAGGCTGCCAGCTGCGCCGGCGTTGGTGGCAAACCAATCAGGTCCAGGCTCAAACGACGCAGCAACGTTCGGCGGTCGGCGACGCGTGTTGGCTGTAATCCAGCCGTCGCCAGACGGGATTGAATGAATCGGTCGATCGGTGATGGCTGGTCTTTCGGTACATCGCCGGGTGTCACGATAGCGATTGGAGGAATCTCGGGTCGCACCAGGGGTGCCCAAGACCAGTGTGGTTGGTATTGCGCCCCTTGGTCGATCCATTTTTCAATCAGCGCTTTTTCGTAGTCTGATAACTGATGACGAAAATCGGCTGGCGGCATCGGATCCGTGCTGTCGGAGATTCTCTGGAAGACCTGGGATGCGCTGGCATCGCCGGGAACAATGGCCTGTTCGGTGGCCACCTCAAAACTGTCCAGTCTCAGGCCACTGGAATTTTCCTCTTCGTCAGGTCCGTGGCAGGTAAAGCACGTGTTGGACATGATTGGACGAATGTGGGCATTGAAGAAGACTGTTTCGGGAAGTTCGACGTTCGCCTGTTGGGCTCGTCCAGCAGAACCTACGGTAGATGCTGCTTGTGGCTGGTCCGCGATCGCCGCGGCAGACAGGCCGATGATGGTGGTCGTCAGCATCCCGAAACAGGTTCGGAGGAAATTGGTTGTGCTTTGGTGTAAGCGGTTGAACATAGGAGGTTCTAAAAAAGCCATTGAATCAAATCACCCAACAATAGAACCCGCCGTATGCCTGTTGGCATCGCAGTTTGCCGGAATAAACATGTGTCCTCTGGAGTTTTAACAAAAAACGGGTTAGATTCAGGCAAAATTTTGTGCATGTGCGTCTGCTCAAAAGAACTATTTTGATCCTCAAGATCAATCGATACCTTAAAGAAATAACGAACATGAGCGATTTTTTACCGGCAGCCCAAACTTCAGACCTCAAAGACGGCGAAAAAATGCTGGCCGAGGTCGATGACCGGCTGGTCATTTTGTTTCAGGTGGGGGCGGATTACTTCTGTATTGACGATGTCTGTACCCATGATGGCGGCACGTTGAGCGACGGAGAACACGCGGGTTTTGAGATCACTTGTCCACGCCACGGGGCAAAATTTGATATTCGCTGCGGCAAAGCGATGTGCATGCCGGCGACACAGGATACAGCGTCCCACGAAGTAAAGGTCGACGGCGATACGATTCTGGTTAAAATTAGTCAATAAACGGCGACCGCCAGTGTGCAGGCCCCGCATGCCTGCCACGAAATTTCGGGAAGCCCCTCAAGTATACCCCATTGGAAGACTCGATTATGTCATTGCATGAAGATCATGTGCGTGAAGCCCTCAAACAAGTTATTGATCCTGAACTGTTCGTCAACATTGTTGACTTGGGTTTGATTTACGTTGTCGATGTTAACCCTGTCAAAGAAACAGAAGGGGCAGAAGGAACGGAAGGGGCAGACAGCCAATACAAGGTTGATATCGAAATGACCATGACCAGCCCCATGTGCCCGGCCGGCCCGCAACTGGTTGCTGAAACCAAAAAGTACGCCGGCGAATTGGAAAACGTGGCCGATGTCGAAGTCAAGGTCGTCATGGATCCACCATGGACGCAGGATATGATGACCGATGACGCGCGCGATCAACTGGGTATCTTTTAGTCGATCATTCCGCCACGTAGCGATGATCGCCAGAGCGTGAACCACGATTATGCAACGTGGCTACCCCTGCCAGAGCGTGGAGCCCAATCATCCATCAATCCACAAATGCCGTGCACGCCAAGGCATTTGGCTTAAGTACTATCGAACTGTCCATTAACCACCGTTGACCCCAACGCGCTATCGCGCCGCTCCGTCGCTTCCAGACTGGCCACGCCCATTGAGTAGTACCGGTACCTTTGACCGATGGCGTTTCAGGATTTCCTGAAATGCCTCGCGCTGCATTGTTCTGTCAAGTTTCTTTTGACACTGATCAATAGTGCGGTCTCCCGGTTGTCGATTAAGTACTCTCACGATGTGGATGCCCAATCCGGTTTCAAAGGGCACGCTGAATTCTCGGGGCTGGTGAGAAAACACCTGTTCCGCAAACCGCGGCGGCATGGGATAGGCGTACTCAATCCAGCCGACATAGCCCGGATAGCCGTCTGAGCTGCTGCTGTTGGGGGACGCAGAGCCTCGGTTGGGGCTGTTGGAATGGGCCAGCACTTCTGCTTTCCAGACCTCTTCAATCGACACATCAGCCTTGGTTAGCCGGTTGTGGATCTCTGTTGCCAGTTGAAGTTTGTCGGCGCGATTGAGGGAATTGACCTTAAGTAAAATCTGGGCCACCTCGACTTTGCTGCCGTCGAACTGAAAACCCCATCGCACGAATGCCTTTTGACGTTGCGATTCATTGGTCAATAATTTTTGGGTGTACAGATGCCAATGGTGTCGCCACCGCATTTCCAGTTCCAGATCTTGCCGGTGTTGGTCATTTTGCGTTAGCCACAGGTCGAGCGTTCGTCCCGATCGCGCCAGTTGGTCCTCCATTTTTTTGATGGCGACCTTCACATCAAAGGGCGGCATACCGGTCTGTGATTCAAGATAGTCTAGCACAATGGTTCGGTCGATCAGATGTTGCCGTGCGATAGCGCGAGTGGTTTCGGAACCGGCTTGTGCCGAAAAAATCCCACTGATGCGATTAGCAATCAGGCGGTCAACCGCGCGACGAGTGACTGGAGTTTGTCCGACACGGGCAACGGTCCTTATTTGATTTGTGGCTGACGGAGAATCTTGGGCCGCGCGGCCCGAGATTGGCACGGTCAGTAATATCACCAACAGCAACAGCAACAGAAAAAAATGCCCTTTCACAGCCACACTCTTTTGGGGTTCGGGCCAGATATTGATACTCGTCAGGCCGCGTTGATCTTTCCGGGATTACATAAAAGATGTTTTCTGCCGAAGTTGGCAGTATCACGGTAAAGGCACATTATTCAATTCAAAATCGAGGTCTACTTTGACGATCGCCGCTGGCGTCTTGTAGACCAGATTGCAGACCGCCGGATCTTCCTCGAATAAATACCGCACGATCATGCGCTGCCCTTTTTGCATTAACGTTTCGCTGGCGACCGCCTCAAATCTTTCGTCGTCCCGGATCAATTCCACCACGTTGTCGTAGGCCCAACCTAGGTGACTGTCCAGTTTGTTGGATTCATCATCAAAGGAAAGTTCCACCGTCACTGCGAACAGATCTTCGTTTGTTTCATAACCGTGCCAGATGACCGTCGCGCCGCTTTTAGTTTGCTGCACGCCGGACTCCAAATCTTCCAACCCCACAAAGGTGAAGGTCTCCAGCCGTCCCGGTAAAACGGCTTGTAGGGTGCCCCTGATTTTGTCCAGCTGCGATACCTCGCGCGAGACCAGCGGCAATGTCACCGGAAACGTGGTTTCGGGAATCTCTGCCTGAATCACACTGGATACTTTGCCTGTTTTGCGAGGCGGAATATTGTTGCCTTGGTCGTCAACGATCTCCAGCTGTCCCGTTTCAAATTCGATTGAAATTGGCGTCACACGTGGCTCCCAACGCGTTAGAAGCTCAATGTTGGTGAAGCAGAGCGCTGGATTGAGGAGGTTGCGCGTTGAAGTGACTCGCGCGACTTCCAGATGAAGTATTCCCGTTGTTGTACTCGGTGGTGTGATGGCAGCATCGCGGACTGCTGGTGCATTCACGCTTTTGGGCCGCAGCACCATCGTGCCGGCATTTCCACCGTAGGGATCCAGTTCAAGGTCGCCTGCACTGGTCACTGCGTCCAATGCATCCCAAAAACTACCTCCGGAGATGCTCTGTTCGATTATTTTTTCGCCGGTGGCCGGGTCCGTGTCTTGGTGCAACAAAATTCGGTTGCCACTTTGTGCGTTGATGATCAGCAGCGCGTCTTTGAGTAACACTCCGGATTCGAGGTTGATGACGGACGCCAGCAAGGTTCGGGTGACGGCTTTTTTTTCCAATGCCTTTCGAACCTGTAGCACGCGCTGGATGTAGTCCGTGGTTGCGTCATCGCTGGGAACATCGATGAAGTCCAGTGCATCGGGAGATAGCCTGGTCAGTGATGCCTGAGCATCGTCGCGCTGTCCAATGTCGTCCCCCCGTAATTGCTCCAGCAGGTCGGTGACCTGGTTCAGAAATGCCAATTCTTCGTTTTGGGCCTTGGCGACCGCAGGCTGGAGTGTCGCGGCCGCCAATATGACGGCCAGCAGGCTAATTCTCGCCATGTAAATTGCGGTAAATCGAATGATGTTTTTTTGCAACATGAGTCCCAACCCTGTTTCGTACCTTCAACAAATTCCCGACCAGAATTCACAAATGGTTTTCCGACCGTTCAATAGCGAAACCAATTCAGGAATTATACCAGTAATCAGCATTTGCGTTCAAAGATTGGTGGGGCAGTGTCCTAGGTTTGGGTGCCCCATTTTTTGTGCCCTTTCACGAATCTGTCAGAATGCTCTGCCGATGAACCGACCTACAAACCTTGTGCGCTTTTCCCGCATGTTCTGGATTACGATTGCGTTCTTTTCTATGCTCTCGTCGGCCGTCAATGTCTTTGGTCAACGCACCCCCAAGGTGAAAACCGACAATTCCGAGGGAGAATACGGCAGCATCATCATTAAAGTGACGCACAAGAATCGTGTCTTGATCGGGAATCCGCTGATTTGGGATGGGCAGTACATGCAGTTGCTGCGACGCGATGGACGCATGTCGCAGGTTCCCGTTAGTTCCCATGATGATTATGAGATCCTGCCCGGGAAATTCAAACCATACTCGAAAACCTTGATGATGCGTCGCCTGCAAAAGGAGTTTGGCACCAATTATACCGTATCGATGACGCCCAGCTTTCTGGTGGTTCACCCCAAGGGCGACTATCAGACTTGGGCCAAGCCATTTGAAGATCTGAATATCCGGTTCGCGAACTATTTTTTGACGCGCGGGGCACACATCAAGCCCTCTAGGTTTCCGATGGTGGCGGTGGTGCTCCGGACGCGTCGGGAATTCGATCGCATGCTCTCCTCCTATCACAAAAGCAGTCTCAGCCCCAATACGCTGGGCTATTACTCGCCCAACAGCAATCGGGTGATCACATACGATCCCTACGAGGGGAAAAAGAAATCGTGGTTGCTGGACACCGATACCATCGTGCACGAGGCAACTCACCAGACCGCTTTTAACCGCGGCATTCACCCACGGTACGGTGTGTCGGCGCGGTGGGTCAGCGAGGGCCTAGCGTGCATGTTTGAATCGAGGGGCGTCAACAATAGCTACGCCTTTCCCAAGCAGATCGATCGAATCAATATGGGGCGAATGCTGCCTCTGTTGCAGATGATTGATAGTGGATCGGCGAAAGGCAATCTGGAGAGAATCGTACGCGACGATCGTCTGTTTCAGTCGAAGACTGATTTGGCCTACGCGTACGCGTGGGGGCTGACGTTTTACCTAGCCGAGACCAAGCAGCGCGCGTATGTCAGGTTTCTGAGCGAGGACGCTCAACGCGAAAACTTCACGCGTTACTCACGTTCGGATCGAGTCGAGCAATTCGCAGAAGCGTTTGGCAGCGATTTTGAAAACCTTGAAGCCGATATGTTCAACTATCTCAAACGCATCAAGCTTCCTTCCAGAGCACTCAGCTACCGACGTTAGTAGACGCAGAGTTATCAAACGCGGTTAGTAGGCGCGGTTATTTGGTGCGTCAACAGAGCGGCAATAACTTATTGCTCAACGCGTTCGAGTACGAAATACGACAGCGGGATCCGGATAGGTCCAAAATTTGCCGTCGCGCGGCCAATCATGTGATTGTCATCGATCTTGACCAGGCGATCCTCTAGCAGTCGGGCCGGGTCGTTTTTCGCGTTGCCGCCATTGCGATAGGAGAAAACCACGCCGTGCCCGAATACGCCGCGCTGGTTTGCCGGCTGCACTGCGAACTGCCCTTTACGTTCTGCCGCTGGATTGTATCCCATCGTCGATGACTTCATGATGGGATTCCAACCCGAATAACGTACCTGGTGCGACTGTACTTGGTTGACCTGAATGTTGTCACCCTGCCAACGTCCATTCTGGGGTTTGATTTCTTTGATGAATTGGTTGTACCCGGCGGCCTGAACGATGCCGCGATTAACCCCTCGCCACTGTCCGGAAAGCTCCTGGGGGGTAGGAGTCGTGCCCTGCATCATGATGCGGCGGTAATGCAACAGCCCTCGGCCAGTGGTGTCCATCATATCGTGGCGTGGCGCGTCAGGAACGACCGCGTAGTACGTTACCCCGGCATGGTTGACCGCGCGATGGCGTGGCCCCGGTCCCTGAGGCATGACGGGTTGGGCTTGTGAGGATGCGGCAAACAGGAAACTGGTTGCCACCAGTAATGCGGAGACTGAAGCGATTTTCATGAGGATTCTTCGAGAGGGAGGGGGTGGGCAAGTCGGCTCTGGAATCAGGGCCGGGCTTACAGACTAGTCACGCCCGGCAAAATGTCAGATCTCTGCGACAAAACTTGTGCTCGATTCGGTCTTCTGGAGCGCTTCGGATACCAGTCACAACGGCTGTCAGGATCATAGCGTTTGCCAATGGAACGAGCCCCCTCAAGTGGGCACCGGTATTTCCCGCTGCCTGCGTCACTTTCCTTACGATCAAACGAGGTCCGCACTCTGTCTGGCGAATTCTTGCACAGGGATGACGGTGCGGATTCCAATCGCATGCAGGTTGATTCGTGCGCTTGCGGAGTCCCTTCCGGATCACGGATGGTGGCAGTGGTTGGGGCCATTGTCGCTGATGAGTTCCATACGTCGGACTGGATGGGCGTGAGCACTCCAACTGAAGTGCAAGTATCCTTCTTCAGCAGCCTGCATTTGCGCAACCTGCCAAACACAAATCTGTTCTCGTTTTACTTAGCGCTTGTAGATCGAATGACAGGGTTGGACAGTACCGGACTCACGGGCGCGTATTCCATCCAGAAGAACAAAAGGATTACACTGTTCGTCGAAAACACGTGGCCAAGTGCCGTCTTCTGCGTCTTTCGCAGTTGTCAATCCACACACCTTTTCGTGCGGCCGACCCGCTTAACTGAATAACTATGAGCAAATCGAAAACCGATATCATTCCAAAACTAGCCCCAAAACCGACGGTTAGTTGCTGTGAAACAAATAGTGGTGGTATTTCTTGGTGTGCTTCATTTACGAATTTTTCCAAATCTGAAATCGAGTCGACAACCGTTTTGCCATGAGGCGGTGGAACGAACCGAGCTTTTTTAACGCTGAGTATTCGATCTCCAAGGTAAACGTTGCAATTCCGAAATTCACCAGGGCGATTTTCTTCAAGGCAAAAACGCAGAAGTGCTCAGGAGCCTGCACGAAGCTGGTGAAGACCTGATCGCGTTACAGTCACTCAATGTACCCAACACGCCCCACCGGAACTTACTGAGCACCAACGCAATTGAAAACTCGTTTCGCAACACACCTTTGTCGTTGTGTTCCTCTCTAAGCTGCTTGCGACATTAGATCAGCGATATCGCGCAGTATTGATTCCAGTTCCCCCCTTGAGCACTTTGTTTAAATAGTTGAATCCGCCCAGTTTTTTGAACTGCCCCGTAACGAGTGCTTCTCTGTCCACGATCGTCTCTTGCTCAAGCTATAAGCCAAGCCGACTTTGATCGTGCGCGCAAAGACGATCCGTTTACCCACAAAAAGTTGACGCGGAATCCGACACAGGCACGCGCCGTAATGAATATTCACCGCGGCGCAGAGGATTGAGGCAGCACAAAAAAAACCTCGGGAATTTGGATAATTCCCGAGGCTTGGAATGCGTCAGTGACCCCTACGGGGATCGAACCCGTGTTACCGGCGTGAAAGGCCGGTGTCCTAACCACTAGACGAAGGGGCCGTCTGATGAACAGATTGATTTCTGACATCGACTTAAGGTGCAACAGAATAGACTTTACCCGCCAAACCCGTCAACCCCTGCTCAAGACTACTTGTCGATCTAATCCCGATATTTTTAATCTCGTGTTCATATATCCAATTCACTGACGTTTGGCGGGCTGATCGTGGTCAGTGCAAAGCCGGCAATAGTCTTTTTAGGGTGTGCGGAGAATACACCGAAGCCTTCAGCAGTCTGGTTTTCACTGGTCGGCAGGCAATGCTCCGCTGCGAAATCCGGCAAGATCAGTGTTGAACATTCAGCACTGGAAGATCAGCGTCGAAAGATCGATCGACGTGGCCTTAGAGAAGACCCGGGATTGGTACCGTGCTTGCCTAATAGAAGGGGGAGGGGGACGTGCGTCGCTTGGGGTCGGAACCCGCGTTTGGATATTGCGGCTGCGGCACGCAAAATGATCTGGAAGGCTGCGGCCGGGCATGTGGCCGGACAACATCGCAGCACTGGCACAGATCCACAGAAAACGGTTGCTCTCATGAACCAACCGTAGGCCCGAATGATGGGGCAGAATTAATCGGTGGTGGCAGCACCCGGGTCGGCTGTTTTGTTCTCTTTGCCGTTTCCCTGATTATGCACCTCCTGATTATGCACCTCGACCGAGCGCTTGATCGCGTCGTAAACCTCACGGCGATGGACGGGCACTTCTTTGGGAGCTTCCACGCCCAGACGCACCTTATCGCCTCGGATCTCTACAACCACGATCGAGATATCATCATTAATGACGATACTCTCATTTTTTTTTCTTGATAGAACCAGCATTGGTCATTCCTTTGTGAGCCCATTTGGTGAGCCCAGAACCTTTCCTTGAATTCTCGTGCCTCACTGTGAAGAACTTGTCAAAAATATCGTTAATCTCACTTTAAATTTATGTGAAGTACCGACAGAGTCAACAAATGCGGAAGCTTTAAGCTCCGCCACGATGTCAGTTGATCCCGCACAAAGGCGGCTCAAAATGAGAGATATTGTTACTTTCGCAAGTTAAGTGGCGCTAGATTCCCCTTAACCCACCTCGATTTCTCCCCGCGTTTATGACGCTGGGACTTGAGTGAAAGTTCACAAATTTCGATGATTTTCAACTTTTGCTTGCAAAATTGGCTTATTTCACAGAAAGTTATCGATAAGCATCGCTTTGGTTCGTAGTGCATCATGAAGGTGGGCATATCGCCAATTGATCTATATGACTATTTTCCCGAATATTTGGCTCAGCCACCACCTTTGAGCCGATAAATCGAAGGGAATAAGCAGTTTTTCCATCCCTTCCCTATCTGAACTCCGATCCGCAAATAAACTTGGATTGATCATAGGGCAGAAGGATTTTGAACAAGACAGTTAGTTAAGTATCACACACCCACAGATCGAAGTGGGTGAAAAATTGCAGAGTAATTATGCGCATGAGCGCTGCCAAGCAAAGATCTGCGGGGCTGAACCTGAACATGGAAAGTTTGGTCAAGGTATTTCTATGAATGAAAAAACTGACAATCCATCACCGACCAGTCACCGGTTCTCGTTTTACTCTGCCAACGGGATGCTGCCGCTGGTCAAATCGATCGCCAAGGATGTGTTTCAGTTGCATACTGAAATCTTCGAGACTCAGGAGCGTTTGGCGGCGATTAGCATCACGCGCGGCCAATCGGGGCGCAAATCGGATTCTCCGGACTCTACCGCCGCGACGCCTTACTCCAAAGAGGTGCAGGCAATCGCGGCGACGGTGCACGCCAAGCAAAATCGCATGGATGCCTGTATCAAAGAACTGACGGACTTAAATCTGGCTGCACCGCAATCAGGTAAGCCGTTTGTTGATTTTCCGGCGATTTATGACGAACACGATGTTTGCCTGTGCTGGAAGATTGGCGAACCAAAGATTGCGTTTTGGCATTTCCCTGATGAATCCTGCGACAAACGCAGACCGGTGGACATGGCGCTTGTTCCCGCTCCGGCAAAAATTGAACTCTCCGGATCACTGTAGATCTATCGCAATATGCCGCTTTTCGATACTCACGCGCATCTTGACAATCCGCAGTTGTCCACCAACGCCCGGGCTGTGGTCCAACGCGCCAACGACGCTGGCGTTTCATGGATGACCGCGATTGGTACCGATCTACCTACCAGTCAAAAGTGTGTTGCCTTGGCCGGCGAGTTCGACGGTGTCTACGCTGCGGTCGGGGTTCACCCAACGGTCGTTCATACAGACGAGGTTGCCGATTGTTGGGGCGATATTCGCGATCTGGCAAACAAGCCGAAGGTTGTAGCGATCGGTGAGACCGGGTTGGATTTGTACTGGGATAAAACGACGATCGACATTCAGCGTCAGTGGTTCCGGAAACATATTGATCTGTCGTTTGAAACGGGCAAGCCCCTAGTGATTCACATGCGTGAGTGCGAGGCGGAGATTGTTTCGATGTTGGAATCGTCTGCGATTACCGGATCGATCATCGGGATCATGCATTCCTTCACCGGGACTCTGGAATCGGCGCGGCGTTGCCTGGAGCTCGGAATGTACATCAGTTTTGCCGGAATGGTGACCTTCAAAAAATCGACTGCTTTGCGAGCGGTCGCTGCGGAGATTCCTGCCGACCGAATTCTGGTCGAAACCGATGCTCCCTACCTGTCCCCGCACCCGTTACGGAGCAAGCGCCCCAATGAACCGGCTTATATGGTGCATACTGCAGCGTGCCTGGCGGATGTGAGAAACATCAGCCCGGAAGATTTGGCTGCGATTACGACCGAAAATGCAAAACGCATTTTCAAAATTGCCTAGCTCCGAAAGAAAAGCGAATAGGTTGGGTCGCGCGGTTCAACGTTTGGCAACGATCGTATGATAGAGCCCGTTTCTGTGGCGGCCGAAGTCATTCTCGTCCCACACGAATCGAGACAACCTGGCGTCCCGAAGCGCCCCGAAAAGGAATTATATGTTGGACGATACGCCCTCGAGTAAGAACTCCAACATCAGTTCGGCCGCTTCCAATTGACGCTGGCCACGTTTTTTACTCACTAGTTGAAATTGACTCCAGCGGGTTGCGCGTTTGCCAACGGTGCGCTGTGCGGTGGCGACAAAAATTATACCGTCTTTTTCGATTGGGGCTCCCGGCCCCAAGTGCCCGGTCACCGCCGCCGCCCAATTGGCGTCGGCGGTACGGGCAAGAATTCCGATCGCCATGGCCAAGGTCGTTTCCGGAGATTCTGCGGTATGCGTTTGAATCAAATCCGTGTCCACGCCCAACCAGGCTGATTTTACAGGTTCCTGATAGGTGACGGCTGAGCCACAAAAATATGCCGAGATCCCCGGTTCCAATGTCAACAGCGCTGCCGCGCGCCCTCCGGTGCAGCTTTCAGCCAACACCACTTTTTGGTTTGTGTGTTTTAAAACGGCAGCCAGACGCGTGGCCGCGGAGATTTTCATTGCGACTGCCGGTCGGTAAAAACAACGCAAATTGGACGCGGTACATACTGCGATGATCCGCGCTGGAAAGTCAGACGACCGGTGGTTTGATCGACACGAAAAATGGCTGCGGTATTGGAGTCTCGTCCGGCCGCCACCAACCAGTTTCCATCGGGTGACAGATTGAAGTTTCGGGGCCACGACCCGCGCACCGGTTCTATCTGAATGCGATCCAATGTCTCGTTGCTGTCGTCAAACCTGAAAACAGAAATGGTGTCGTTTCCACGATTGGCGGAAAACACAAATTTGCCGCCCGGATGAACCACCACTTCCGAGGCACTGTTGAAAACCTCTTGCGCGCGTGCCGAATCCGGTATCGTTTTTACGGTTTGCTTTAGCTCCATCGAGCCAGCCTGAGCGTTGTAGTCGAACACGGACAGCGACATGGCCAGTTCGTTCAATACGAACGCGTGTTTGCCTCCTGGATGGAATTTCATGTGACGCGGTCCGCCCCCGGGTTCGCAAACTGCTTCGCCGTGTTCCACCAGCGCCCGTTGATCAAAATCGATTTTGTAAATTTTGACTCGATCGAGTCCCAAGTCACAAACAAACGCAAACCGGTTGCCCTCGTCAAATCCACAGTAGTGAGCATGTGGCGAATTCTGCCGTCCGTTGACAACCTTTGATCCACCGGTATGCCGTATTAGCTGGGTGCGGCTTGTGATCGAACCATCATCAGCCAGTGAAAAAACGGCGACTGTACCGGAACCGTATTGGGATGAGACTGCAATTTTTCCACTGGCATCGACGGCCACATGGCAGGCACCGTCGGCGACATCGCCAATTGGAACCGAGTTGATCAACGACAGTGTGCGATCTTCGTTGACGCCCAGCGCGGCGATCACGTGGCGGCCATCGATTTTTGTCGTGGCGTAGATCACCGAATGTGGGAGTTCCGGATTGGGATTGACTGCCAAAAATCCCGGTTCGTCCAGCTCGATGGCCAGTCTGGGAGTCGCCAGACCACCGTCATTCGATCTTAGGGTTGCATGGTAGATGCCTTTTGCCAGCCCGTCGGGACCGCCACCATTGGTACCAAACCAGGCATCTAGCAGTTGAGCGTTGGCAGTCGGGCAAACCAGAATCGCCACCATCATGGTAAGAGTTGTCCGGAAGACTGTCATCATTGACAAATGGGTGCAAAGTTTCATGGCTCATTGACGGGTTTTAGTGGAAGGTTGGTGAGGGAAACAGATGCTGTCCCACGCTAGCGGCAAACGCTGTACGAGGAAACCATACCGCTTTTGGGAGTTAGTTTAATGGTTCTGCGGTTACTTGCGAAGGTTTGGCCATCGCAAAAAGAGCGCGCAGACGCGTCTCAGGATCGGGCTTGGTTGGCCAGCGGCAATTTTCTATGATCCTGTCCGGTCCGCATCGATCCCAATTCGGGCTCTTAGCCCGCTAAATACCATGAAATCGCCACGCATTCTCATTACCCGTTTAAGCCATATTGGCGACTGTCTGCTGACGTTGCCGATGCTCAATGCGATGCGCGACAATCACCCGGACGCGTTTGTCGCTTGGGCGGTTGAAAGTCCCACGCATCATCTGCTGAAGAATCATCCGGGGATCGACCAGCTGATCTCGATTCCCAAGGGCTGGTTGGGCAAACCGGCCGCCTGGAAGCCCCTTCGCAACGAACTGCGGTCACTGAAGTTCGATATTGCGATCGATCCGCAGGGGCTGACCAAGAGTGCGATGCTGGGGTGGCTGTCAGGTGCGGCCAATCGGGTCGGTGCCAAGGGCCAGTGGGGGCGCGAGCTATCCCCGTGGCTGAACAATCGTCTGGTGCGCCCGCAGGCCACGCACGTGGTTGAACGATCGATGGAGTTGCTTGCCGGTATCGGCATGGAAGCAGCCGATATCCGGTTTGAACTGCCAACAGATGCGCATTCTGATCGCAGCATTGGTCAGTGGTTACAGGAAAAATCCCTAGATTGTTTTGCGGTGATCAATCCCGGAGGAAGTTGGGCGTCGAAGCGCTGGGAGAACGAACGGTTTGGGTCAGTGGCCAGCCACCTGTTCAACGAGCATGGGCTACGGACTGTGGTGACGTGGGCAGGCATCGAAGAACTGGAAATGGCCGAACAGATCGTGGCCCTGAATCCTGTCGGGTCGGTTTTGGCGGGCCGCACAAATTTGCCGGAACTACAAAGCCTGTTGGCGCAAGCCAGTTTTTTCGTGGGTTGTGATACCGGGCCGATGCATCTGGCCACCGCTGTTGGAACGCCTTGCGTTGGTTTGTACGGGACGACGCGCCCGGAGGATTCTGGTGCTTACGGAGCCCAGAACATCGCGGTGCAAAAGTGGTATCAATCAGGATCGTGCAAGAAACGCCGCAACGCATCCAACGATGCGATGCGGGATATCCTTGCCAGTGACGTAAACAGCGCTTGCGACCGCATGTTGCAGCAATTAGCGCCGACGAAGGTAACGCCGGTAACCTTGGCAACCGGTGAGGCGGCTTAGGTTGCAAGAGTGCGTTGCCAGTCAGGGGGGCACGTGAGCTTACGTTTGCGTGAACCGTTTGACGGCGATCGACCGGTACAAGCGACAAACTGCGGGTTCAGCAAGGCTCGGCAAGTCCACCCTCTGCCCGGCGGGTGAAAAAACTTCAACCCGCAATCATCTCACCGTAGCCCGCTTCAGGGTGCGGATGCCTGCCGTTACTCGGGCGTTGTCAAGATGGGACCGAAGCAGGCCGAAAGTTGTTTGAAAACAACGAACCGCCTGAGTTCGGATCCTTATCAAGGTTTTCGATTCTTGTATACTGACGGGCAAACAATTTTTCCAAGGAGTAAGACGTTGTCAGAAGCAGCAGATATCGGCCTGATCGGCCTCGCCGTCATGGGCGAAAATCTTGTACTCAACATGGCCAGCAAAGGCTTCACCGTTGCCGTTTATAACCGCACTACGCAAAAGGTCGATGACTTCATCGCCGGTCGCGCCGCCGGTAAAACCATCATCGGTGTGCATTCGCCCGAAGATTTGATCAAGAATCTCAAGCGCCCGCGTCGCGTCATGATCATGGTCAAGGCCGGTCGTCCGGTCGATCTGGTCATCGAAAGTCTGCTGCCGTACTTGGAAGAGGGCGACATCGTTATCGACGGTGGCAACAGCGAGTTCCCCGATTCTGTTCGCCGTACCGAAGACCTTAAGGCCAAAGGCATTCTGTACGTTGGCACCGGTGTGTCCGGCGGCGAAGAAGGGGCGCTGAAAGGGCCAAGTATTATGCCGGGGGGAAACCCGGACGCGTGGCCGCACGTCAAAGATATCTTTCAGGGCATTAGCGCCAAAACGGAACAGGGCGAGCCCTGTTGTGACTGGGTCGGACGCGGTGGTGCAGGCCATTTTGTCAAAATGGTCCACAATGGCATCGAGTACGGTGATATGCAGATGATCTGCGAGACGTACCAGATGATGAGGGGCGGGTTGGAGATGTCCAACGAAGAGATCCACGATGTGTTCGCAAAATGGAATGACGGCGTCCTGGACAGCTACCTGATTGAGATTACCCGTGACATCTTCGGACACAAGGATGAGGAAACCGGCAAGCACACCGTCGATGTGATCATGGACCGCGCTGGCCAAAAGGGAACCGGAAAATGGACGGCTATCGAGGCACTGGACATTGGCCAACCGCTGACGCTGATCGGTGAAGCCGTTTTTGCCCGTTGTATTTCGGCGCTGAAAGAGGAGCGCGTCGCGGCATCAAAAGTGCTCAATGGCCCCGGTACTGCGTTTGAAGGGAACAAATCCGCTATGGTCGCGGATCTCGAACAAGCACTCTACGCTTCGAAAATCGTATCCTACGCGCAGGGGTACCAACTGATGCGCGCCGTTTCTGATGAACGTAAGTGGGAATTGAATTACGGCGGCATCGCGCTGATGTGGCGTGGCGGTTGTATTATTCGCAGCGTATTCCTGAACAACATCCGCGATGCGTTCGAAAAAGATCCGGAATTGACAAACCTGTTGCTGGACCAGTTCTTCGAAAAGGCTGTCGAAAACGCTCAGGCCTCATGGCGGCGCGTTGTCTCGCAAGCGGCGTTGTTAGGTATTCCAATGCCGGCGATCAGTGCTGCGTTGGCATACTACGATGGTTATCGCACCGAGCGCCTGCCGGCGAATCTGCTACAGGCGCAGCGCGACTACTTCGGCGCTCACACATACGAGCGACTGGATAAACCGCGTGGTGAGTTCTTCCATACGAACTGGACAGGACGCGGCGGCACGACTTCGTCAACGACTTACGACGTTTAACACAGCCAGAGAGCGTTTGGGGGAAAGGATGCCCAAGGTACAGAGAAGTCCAATATACCGGGATGTCCAGCGGATGCACTGCTCCGGGGGGAGCGGCCCTAAAACACAAGTCACGCTTTTAACTTCAGTTCTTTTTCACGGAGACGATCGATGGATATTCGCGACATTCTCAAAACCAACATCCAGACCGCCAACATGGTCTGTGGGGCATATTTGAATGACCTAACAGATGAGGAGGCCATGAAGCGGCCTCATGCGGGTTGCAATCATGTGAACTGGCAGGTCGGCCACATCATCGCGTCAGAGAACGGGATGGCTCAGACGCTTGGTGGCAGTGTCCCAGAACTTCCTGCAGGTTTTGCCGAAAAGTACACCAAAGACACCGCAGCCAGCGACGATGCCTCCGCGTTTGTCCCTCACTGCCAATTGCTGGAGATTGCCAAAGCTCAATCCACAGCCATTGAGGCCGTCATTGACGGGATGTCCGATGCCGATTTTGATAAACCCGCACCGGAAGCCATGCAGGCGTATGCCGCCAATCTTGGGGCAGTGGCCAATATGATCGGTTCGCACTGGATGATGCACGCTGGCCAGTGGGTCGTCGTGCGACGAGAGCTTGGTCGCGAAATCGTAATTTGAGAAGCTACGCAATCGGGGCCACGTAAAATCGACATCAATGCCCGTTTAAGAAAAACGTGGCGATCGACAAACGTAGCTACCGTCGCCAGACGGTGGAACCCGGCGGAGAACCTTGCCAAAGCCCCGAAGAGCTTCGCCAGACTGTCCGCGCTCTGGCGATCGGCGCTAGGTTGACGCTAAGTTGGCGCTTTGGGACAGGAATCTCCAAAGCACGGAGCGTACTGAAGTGCAAAAGAAATACACACCACACTACCGTTTGACCACTTTTATCAACTCACTTGCGAATGACGGAATGTCAAAGGAACGATTGTGCAATCTGAAGAAATTAAGCCGCTGATTCTGGTCATCTTTGGTGCGTCTGGTGATCTGGCCCGGCGAAAGCTTGTCCCGGCGGTTTATGACCTGTTCAAATGTGGTCTGTTACCGGAAAACTTCGCCATCCTTGGCGTCAGCCGCAGTGGATTGTCTGACGACGAGTTCCGCAAGAAAGCCTTTTTGGAAAACAACCTGTTTGATATCTCGGGCGAGTCCGAAGATAACAAAACGGCGTTTGCGAAAAAGTTGTTCTATCAGGCGATCGACACCAACAACCAGGCCGACTACGCCAAAGTCGCGACACGTCTGGCTGCGTTGGACAAGGACTTTTCCACCGAAGGGAACTACATTTTCTATCTGTCCACGCCTCCGGTGCTGTACGAGAAAATCCCGGCGTTCCTGTCGGCCCACGGTTTGAATCGGGCCGAATCTGGCTACCGCCGATTGGTCATTGAAAAACCGTTTGGCTACGACCTGAAAACAGCCCGGGCGCTGAACAAAAGCCTGAAGTCTCACTTTCCCGAAGAGGAGATCTACCGCATTGATCATTACTTGGGCAAGGAAACCGTTCAAAACCTGCTGGTGACGCGGTTTGCCAATGGCGTCTTCGAGCCACTGTGGAACCGTAATTATATTCACCATGTCGAAATCACATCGGCAGAGACGCTGGGCGTGGGCAATCGCGGTGGTTACTACGATACGTCCGGAGCGCTGCGGGACATGCTGCAGAACCACCTGATGCAGATTGTAGCGCATGTCGCCATGGAGCCGCCAATCGCACCAACGGCCGAATCAATCCGTAGCGAAAAGAGCAAACTGTTTCAGTCGCTGCGTCCGATTGATGCCGTCGACGTGGCCAAGTACTCGATTCGGGGCCAGTACATGGCGTCGGACATGAGCGGAAAGATGGTCAATGGGTACCGCGATGAAGAGGGCGTGCCGGAGAATTCGAAAACCGAAACCTACGCCGCACTGAAATTTTATATCGACAACTGGCGCTGGTCGAACGTGCCATTCTATATCCGCACCGGCAAACGTATGCCAACCAAGGTCACCGAGATCGCGATCACCTTCAAAGACCCGCCCCACCAACTGTTCAGTCACGCGGATGACTTCGTTCAGACGCACAACCAACTGGTGATTCGCATCCAACCGGACGAAGGACTGCTGATGAAGTTCGGCATGAAGGTGCCCGGTCAGGGGTTCAAAGTCAAAAATGTCGGGATGGATTTCCATTACAGTGATTTGGCCGAAGGCGATGTCCCGGAGGCCTACGAGCGATTGCTGCTGGACTGTATGAAAGGTGACGCGACGCTGTACGCCCATGGCGACAGCGTGGAGGCGTCATGGAACTTCGTCGAACCAATTCTTGAGGCGTGGAAGAATGATAATTCGATTCCCGTATTTGGTTACCCGGCAGGCACCTGGGGGCCACTGGCAGCCAACGAGATAATGGAACCGACAGACTTGACCTGGCGGAACCCGTGCCGACAACTGACAGAAGACACAAACTACTGCAAGCTGTAGATGAGGTGGGGCGGGACGACTGTGAGTTCGAAGCCCTGCTTTAGGTTAGAATGCTTATGGCAGGTTCGAATCCTTGGAATCCTTGTAACCTTATTATCGCTCTGATGCCTTGGGCTGCCCATGCCATGTTGCGACTACGCGCCGGCTGCCGCCGTGATTGCGGTGCTCGCAAAGATAGATCCCCTGCCACGTACCCAGCGCCAACCGACCGTTGGCGATCGGGATCGTTAGATTTGCACCGAAAAAGCTGGCCTTTACATGGGCCGGCATATCGTCCGGTCCCTCGCAGGTGTGGATGAATGGCATCGATTCAGGACAGATAATATTTGCCGCCGTTTCCATATCCACCCTTACATCGGGGTCGGCATTTTCGTTGATCGTCAGACTCGCTGACGTGTGCTGCATAAATAGATGCAGCAGCCCGGTCTGAATCCGGTCGATTTCGTCCAGGTAGGAAACCACCTCGCGCGTCACCAGATGGAAGCCGCGCGTTTGGGCTTGAAGAGCAAATTGAGTCTGAAACCAGGCGGTCATCGGCAGAAGTCCTGTTGTTCTGAAGAAAGAAATACAAAATAAATTCAAATTTTGGCAAGCTGTGACGGGCTTTCCTGCAACCCCAATTTAGCGACTGCATAAGCTGTATCGATACCGTTGAAGAGCTGGCAATGGCTCTATGCAACAAAGCCGCCGTTAACCGCCCTTTAAGGCAGGTTGAATTGCCATGAGTTTTTTTTATTCCCTTAGTGTAAGGATTCGTGAAGGATCCTTCGGTTTTTTGCACCAGTGAAATCTCTAAGGCGAAACTAACTCTCAATAATTTTCTTGACTTGGTACGGAATGAGTCAATAATGCTGTCGTTGTTAAGACCTGATCACATTTCATCGGCCATCAATTAAGTTTGTGCGACGACCCGCTATCACTCCCGATCAGGTCTTTTTAACAGTTTTTCCACATATCGCCGAATTTGGTTGGTCAACCAGATCGCCTGCCTTTGACCGCTTTCGGCAACTCTACGACAAACAAGGTGAAGATTTGATGTCAACGACTCGCAAGCAAATTAACAATGTTTTCGAAGCAATCCTTGAGTATGGGCATGACGAAGATTTCGTTCCTTACGAAGGGGAGTCTTTTTCGGCAACCGATGCGCCAGCAGGAAGTGATGCCAAAATTGAGGCACTCCGCCAGCGCGTTCTTTCCGGCCAGCCACTGTGGCACGAAGAGGATCGCAAGGACTACTCCGGCCTGACCGGTGCGGTGCGTCCACGCGAGTAAATCGCCTATCACGCAATTGGCGATGTTGATGCAATATTGATACAAGATTGTGTCTTCTCGTTGCCAACGAACAAACATCAAGCCCGCCATCGTGCGGGCTTTTGTTTTGCGCTAACGAGTAGCGAAGTGTTTTGCGCCAACGAGGTAACGAATCATTTGAGCAGTAGGCTATAGCAGGGCGTCCGGGGGCGTGCTCACGCTCCGCCACGATGAGCAGTGAGCCATTAATCTCTCCCGCACCATCACGGGATTGAGATGCAGACCCTACGGCAGTTTGTGGCCCATTTTGTCACGTTTGGTTTCCATGTACTTTTGATTGTGTTCGTTAACCGGAGAGACAATCGGCACTTGGTCCACCACCGCCAGATCGAACCCGCGCAAGTTGAAGGCCTCGGTCTTTTTGGGATTGTTGGTTAGGAGTCGTACTTCCTTTAAACCCAGGTCCTTCAGGATCTGGATGCCCACACCATAGTCACGCATGTCGGCCTTGAACCCCAGTGCCGTGTTGGCCTCGACCGTATCAAGCCCCTGGTCCTGTAAAGCGTAGGCTTGGATTTTCGCCGCCAGCCCGATTCCGCGTCCCTCTTGTGGGAGGTACACCAGTACCCCACATCCTTCTTTGGCAATCATCTCCAGGGCCAGGTGTAACTGGTCACCGCAATCGCAACGCAACGAGTTGACCAGGTCGCCAGTGAAGCAACTACTGTGCATCCTGACCAGTGGGGCCGTTTCGGCACTGCCCGGATCGCCAATCACCAACGCGATCGGTTCCTGAGATTCGAACTGCACTCCGTAAGCGTGGATGGTAAATTCACCGTACTGCGTCGGCAGGGCTGACGATGCGGTTCGTGAGACAAGTTTTTCCGAAACGCGTCGGTGAGCGATCAGATCTTCGATCGTGATGATTTTTAGATTCTTCTCCACCGCGACCTGCATCAGTTCGTCGCGTGTGGCGCGATTCCCGTTTTTGTCAAGGATCTCGCACAGCACGCCGGCAGGAGCCAGTCCCGCCATGCGTGCCAGATCGACCGCTGCCTCAGTGTGACCCGCGCGGCGCAGCACGCCTCCTTTTTTGGCCGCCAGCAAATGCACGTGTCCCGGTCGCTGAAAATCGTCGGGGGCGGAGTTGGGATCGGCAATCGCCCGCACGCAGGTGGCGCGTTCTTCTGCTGTGATCCCTGTGCGGGCCGAAATGTGGTCCAGAGGGGTGAGAAACGCGGTTTGATTGGAGGAATTATTGTTCTCCACCAATGGCGAGAGCTTCAAACGGGTCGCCGCTTCAGGAAGAATGGGCATACAGAAGTCTCCCCGACCGCTCATCACCAGATTCATCATCTCCGGCGTGGCCAGTTCGGCCGCACAAATGTAGTCTCCCTCGTTTTCACGGTGCTCGTCGTCGATCACAATAATGACTTCGCCACGGGCGATTGCATCAACGGCTTCCGGAATCGATGAAAATGAATGGGACATCCTGTTTTAGCTTTCACTTACGGTGGTTGGTCAGTTCACGTCCTCTGTTGCAGAGTATACCGCAACCGATTTCCGGAAATAGGTGTTAACTCATTCCCGCACTGCCAGATTTATCTCAGATGCCTGAAATTAATTCCAGATCGTTATTTGACCATGGACTACCGTTGTTGGCACGGCTCCCGGAAAGGCTGCGCGCGGTGCAGAGGGCGACAGGGATTGTGCTGTTGGCAGTTGTGATCCAGTGGATCGGTGCGACTGACCATGGAGCCGCGCTGCTGGCACAACAGCCGACTGCCACGAGTGGTCAGAAAGCACCAGAGGTCAATACGTTGATGGAAAAACAGCCATCGGTTGAAGGGGCGGTTGAGATTTCCACCGGGATGGAGCCTCGCGCTGACCGCCGACGGTATCGTTTTGAAAAAAAGGGAGCCATTGTCTTTCGGAAACTTGCGGACTGCGAAATCAAGTGCGACATCTACCAGCCGGAATCTGCCGATCCAATGCCGGCAATCATCATGATTCACGGAGGCGCGTGGCGACACGGATCCAAGATTGCGATGATCCGGCACGCCCGTCGTGTGGCGCGGGCAGGGTATGTGGTTGCGTCGATCGATTATCGTTTGGCCCCCAAGTATCCGTGGCCTGCACAGATTGAGGATTGCCGATATGCTGTCCGTTGGCTGAAGCACAACGCGCGAAAATGGAATATCGATGCCGACCGTGTTGGTGTGTTTGGCTATAGCGCCGGTGGCCACCTGGCGGCCCTGTTGGGAACCATTGGTGAAGAAGAGAATCCCGCATGGAACGCGCGTAACCCGAACCCGCCCGCAGCAGACGAAATGGCCAAGGGCGAAGTCTTGCTAAAGAATATCTCTCCAACAGTTTGTGCGGTTGCCATTGGCGGCGCGCCGTGTGAGTTTGGTTGGCTGGATGAGAACTCAAACGTACTGAAGTACTGGATGGGTGGGAGCCGGCAGCGGTTTGGGGAGAAATATCGACTGGCGTCGCCGCTTGAATACGTCACTGAGGGCGACGCTCCGTTTTTTATTTTTCACGGTACCGCTGACCGTTTGGTGCCGCTACAGTCGCCGGCAGATTTCCATCACGCACTGATGCAGCGTGGAGTTGCCTCGACGTTCCGCGCGGTCAACGGTGCAGGCCACCTAGCGACGTTCAGCAAGGCTGATTTGTTGAACGAGATCATTCCCTTTTTTGACAAACACCTGGGCTATCAGACGCCAGGCAACGTTACCGCGGAAGATAAATGAAACGATATATTGCTTTGCTAAAAGAGACGTGGTGGGTATGGGGGCTGATTTTTGGATCCGGAATCGTGGCCGGAATGTTCGGCCACCCATCGTTCTATTCGGCGATCCCGATTGGCCTGTTTGTGTTCTTCTATTTTGGGCTGATGCGGTACGACAAGCACGGCAATCCCGTGGAAGGTTTTGGGGATCAGGATTAGCCCATGGACCACCAAAAAACTGATGCTATCGTGCTGCGCGTGGTCGAATTCAGCGAAACCAGTTGCATCGTAACCATGTTTAGCCGGAAGCTGGGTAAGATATCAGCTATAGCGAAGGGGGCTCGCCGAAAAAAAAATCCCTACGAAGGCGCTCTTGACCTAATTGCGATCTGTCGAATAGTGTTCCTCCACAAATCGTCCCAATCGCTCGATATATTAACCGAGGCCAAATTGGAGCGCAGATTTCGTAGTGCGTCTAGGGATCTGGACCGGCTTTATGCCGGGCTGTATCTGATCGAGCTGTTGAATTTGCTGACCGATGAAGCCGATCCGCATGAAATGTTGTTCGATGTAGCATGTTTGGCGATCGCGCGAATTGACAGCGATTCATCGTTGAAGGATGCGTTGATTGAATTTGAGATTCGCATGCTGGATTTGCTGGGACATTTGCCCATGCTGACCCGGTGTGTGGGTTGTGGACGAGAAAGAAAAACGATGAACCGGGTCAATTTTGGCCTGAATGAGGGTGGCGTAATTTGCCCCGAATGCCGCTCGGGAAAACAAAACATCATCAGCGTCAGTTCCGAAGCGATGGAATTGTTGCTGAGGTTGACCAATCACGACGAAGAAAAAGAACAGGGACCCAATCTTTTGTCGAACCATCCGGCTTATGCGGAAGTAAGACGTCTGGTCAGCAAATACATTTTGCATTTGATCGGTTACCCACCACGATTACAAAAGTATTTGGGAAACCTGTAAGGTTGCCACAAGGCATCAACCACCATTGAATGGCCTTTGATTTTAAGAAGAAATTCCATTGCGAGACAAGGAAGTCAAGCATGCCGTTGTCACAATCAAATTCACCTACCGGTCGCTGCGGCTACCGCAACTGGATTGCATTTTCACTCTTCTGTTCGATTGCGTTGTCACTCCTTTCGGGTTGCGCGGCGTTAAAAAAGGGAAGCGATAAAATTGAAAGCGGGTTGCTTGCAGGCAAGAAGCGCGCTTCCAGTTCTGCAACCTCCAGTGAAGATCCGCTGGATCCGCTGAGCAGTCGCAGTCATCGACGATTACTGTGGGACGACCTTTCCCCAAGTCAATTATCCAACACGTTAAAAAGCAGCCTTGGTGGCAAGAGTGGCGAACAGGCCGCGCGGCAGTCATTTGCTGCGGGCAAGCAGCTGTTTGATCGCGCTACCGAGATGGTAACTTCCAATCCTGATGGCACCGACCACGCGGCTGTCTTTCTGGATGCAGCCAGTCATTTTCGTAGCGCCTCCGCCGCCCATCCGGATAGTTCATTAGCCGAAGACGCGATGTTTTTGGAGGGCGAATCATTTTTCTTTGCCGACCGTTACGTGCAGGCAAATCGCGCGTTCGAAGGATTGGTCGCCGATTACTCGGGTTCGCGGTATCTCGATCGGGCTGAACAGCGGCGATATTCGATTGCGTTGTACTGGTTGAAGTTGAAAAAGAACGGGGCATCGGTTGCGTTGAATGATCCCAAACGGCCAAAATTCGCGCTGGCCGGCGAGGCACGTCGAATTCTGCATCGAATCAGAATCGACGAT
The DNA here is from genome assembly GCA_937967505.1 of uncultured Pirellulaceae bacterium. Classification (GTDB taxonomy): domain Bacteria; phylum Planctomycetota; class Planctomycetia; order Pirellulales; family Pirellulaceae; genus Mariniblastus. Next base: position 33,458 of record CALCJM010000130.1, read on the forward strand.
CCAACCGGAAAACTTGCCGATGACGCCACGTTTGCCCTCGGAAAAGCATACTTGGAAGCCAAACGTTACGAAGAGGCCGCTGACACATTTTCGTACTTGCGAAAAGACTATCCGGGTAGCACTTTTCAGTTTAAATCCCGGATGCTGGAATTGGAATCGTTGCTGAAATCCTATAAAGGACCGGACTACGACGGGACGCCGCTGGTGGAAGCGGAAAAACTTCGCAAGCAGATCGCGATGCAGTTTCCTGACAAAGCCGGAGAGAATCAGAAAATCCTTGCCCAGCAGTCGTCGCTGATCACCAACCAACTCGCACAACGCGACTTTGAGGTTGGGCAGTTCTACGAACGGCGCGGTGAAAACCGGGCTGCCAAACTGTACTACGAAAAAGCACAATCGGATTTTGGCAACAGCGTATTCTCCGAACAGCTTGGCGAACGCATTGAAACTGTCGCCAGCCTGCCGCCGGTTCCGAAACCACCGGCCGAATGGGTGCAAAAGATTTTCCCGGACGCCGATTCTGAAAAACCGATTATCGCCGCTGGTGGCGGCCCGGGCACGATCATCCGTTGATCCGGTTCCGTCGTTAAAGTACCTGATGCAGTTTATAATCCGTGGCCAGCGGTGATGAGGCTGCGTAGCTGAGACATTTCCATCTTGGACATCGCCCCCAACTAGGCCATTCATTTGCAAACCTGCCCCTCACCGTCCTGTACCAATGCGTCAACAAACTTGGTTGGTTTGTGTGTCGTGCTATTGGCAGTGCTGACTGGTTCGGGCTGCCGCAGCTATCATCTGGGCAACCAGTATTTGTTTCGTAGTGATATTCGAACCGTACATGTCGCCATGGCCGATTCGAACTCCAACCGCCGGTTCCTTGGTCAACGCCTGACCGAAGCGGTGGTTAAACAGATCACCAACGCGACACCGTTGACAATCACCGAACCAGCATTGGCCGACAGCGTGATCACCGCAAAACTGGTCCGGGATCGCAAATCAGTTTTGACGGAGACCTTCACCGACGAGGGCCGCGCCCTAGAAGTGGGGTGGTTGGTGGAGGTTGACTGGACCGATCGCGCCGGTACACCGCTGATGCAGCGCCAGCGACTTAAAATTGCCCATAATGCAGATTTCATTCCCGAAGGTGGCCAGTCGCTGGCTACGGCTCAACAAGAAGTGGTTGAACGTATCGCGCGTGAGATTGTAGGACAAATGGAAATGCCCTGGTAATTCCATCGGTCTCGTTGAACCTATCGCGCCGCTGTAGATGGTGGATATCCCGTAAGTGGATTGGCTCACATCTGTAGATTGAAAGTCAAAAGTGCTATTCCACCGTGCCGGGCGATTACTGTATTTAAATCAGAGTTTTCAATCGACACCCAACACGAGTCTGTCATGACAAGTTTTCGCTTCCAGATTATCGGGGGCTGTGCCGCAATCGCAGTCTGCGTTCTCGTGCACGCCGGATGCAGCAGTGGATTTCCCAGCCTGAAACAATCACCAATGTTTGGCAAGTCGGTTGGGAGCGATTTGGCATCGACGTTGCGGCCCGAAACGGGACTGGAGCGCGCAGGCGACTGGCTGACCGATTGGGAACTAGCGCATCGCGAATCGCTTCGCACGGGAAAACCAATCATGGCCGTGTTCACCGGCAGTGACTGGTGCGGCCCCTGTATCCAGTTAAAAAAGAATGTCCTGAAGACAGACCAGTTTAACCGGTGGGCAGCTGACAAGGTCGTTTTGCTGGAACTGGATTTCCCCAAGAACAAAAATCAGTCGCCGGCGATCAAGGATCAAAACCGCCGTCTGTCGCAGAAGTACAGCATCGCCGGTTACCCAACGGTGTTGATTATCGACACCGATGGGAAGGTGAGAGGTAAATTGGGGCACGATACTGATCCGAACCGTTGGATAAAACGGGCTGCGGGAATCGTGGGGTCGTGATTTCTTGGCTTTCCTGACGACGAGATCGCACCGAAACACCGGTTCCTGAGTACGGTGTACTACAGCCGCATCAACCAATTGCCCCTGCTTCACATTTTTCGACATGCCCGACCAGACGCGCGTGGTGGCCCCCGGTAAAACTGACGGGACGGTCATTTCAGAATCCGGCCATTCACTAACCATCCCGCACACTTGGGCATTATTAAAACCCGGCGATGCGGGAGCAACCCGGCGCGTCAAAGCGGCAGGGCCGTCGTGGACAGTGAAGGCAAAACGCGGTCGTCGTGTTATCGCGCTGGGCGTATGGGCACCAGCGGATACCATTCAGCGCGTTGTCGCAGGGCTCGAAACCGAACGCTCGACTGACGCTTACAAAAAAAAACAGGCTTCTGCCAAACGTCGGCGCGATAAAGCTCAAGATCAATACGTAACAGAATTCACCCAGGCAGTTTTTGAATTTCTGGCGTTTGATGACTGCTATTCCGATTTGGCTCAACGTTTGGCCGTTGCCATCGCGACTCATGCCACTCCCGTCGGCAGCGGCACGGTAGCCCGAACATCCCGTATCCCGGTGCAGCAACGCGCACAATCGGCCGTGATCGCATGGCTACGCCACCAGACAACCGGCTACGACAATATGAAGATCCCGCGCGTCAAAGGTAAACGGCGCGAAGTACGACGCATGTTGGCTGCCAAGTCCAGAGAATTGCTGGATGTCTATCGCAGTGGGCAACCCGTAAACTCAGACACGTGCCTGCTTGAGTCAGCACTGACATCAGCGTTGGTAAAAGCAATCTGACGCAGCACTGCGCGATCGGTGGAACCGACTATCGCACTACAGTGAATGCGTTAGCACTGGAAACATTTTTGTAACCGTTCACGGGATTTGAAACTGATGGTGCATTGTTCGTGAGCCACTTCCTCCCGAACATGTTGACGAATCGTCTGTTTATGAAATTGACACCGCTGAGGCACGCGATCGGGTCAGTTGTTGCGGTTTTCTTGGTCATGGCCCTTGTCTAGCTGATAATTGTATAGCGTGCCCTATGCCGTCCAAAATGACCATCAGGTCATTAGTTTCGTTCTGAATTTTTGATTCGCAAGTCAAGCCTTTTATTCCCCGTGCAGGATGAAACGATTGGCGTGTTTTGCCGCTCACCCACAGGCGATTGCTCGAGAAACCCAAAGGCAAGCCGCATCATGTCAGCCTTATGACTGTCCAAGGAAGCACTTTCATGCGAAAATTAACAAAGAATCTGCCATCCAAAATTAAGACATCGGATTCACACGTGTCCGTGACTACCATCTGCGAATATGTCAAAGTCAAAAAAACCTCACCGTCGAAAAGATGCCCGCCCGGCTGAAATTGTTGAGGCTGCGATGGCTGTGTTTATTGAGCAAGGGTTCGCCGGAGCCAAAGTTGTCGATATTGCCAAGCGCGCGAAATCCGCCAAGGGGACGGTATACCTGTACTTTGAAACCAAGGAGCAACTATTTGAAGCTGTCGTTCGCCAATATATTCAACCGACACATGTCGACATGCGGGCGATGGCGAAAAATTTCTCAGGATCATCCAGTGAAATGTTAAGCATGATATTACACAGGTTCTATGCAGAGTTCGTTGGCAATGAGCAGCGAAGATCAATCATGCGAATTCTGATTTCTGAAGGACATCGCTTCCCTGAGCTCACGGAGTATTACTACAAAGAAATCATCTCGAAGGCAGAAAAGATGATTAAGCAGATAATCAAGCGTGGGATTGACAGTGGAGAGTTTCGAGAATCACCCGCACAAAAAATTCCCACCGTGGTGATGGGGCCGGCAGTCATGGCGGCGATTTGGAAAATGACTTTTGACAATGCTTCCAAATTGAATCTCAAGAAATTTGCCGAAGCGCATGTTGATATGGTGCTGAACGGATTGAGAGCTTAAAAAAGGCTCTTCGGAAGAGTTTGTGGGTGATTTAGGCGGTTTTTCAGTCTCCGCTTGAGCCCCTCAGGACTCTGATCGACGAATGTATTTGGTGCGGGTTTTGGAGCTGGAAGCTTTAATGGTTTGGCACCGGCTTCATC
>CALCJM010000131.1 GCA_937967505.1 uncultured Pirellulaceae bacterium
GCGATCCCTTCAAGATTGGCAGTTGAGTTTATGAAGAAGAACAATGTTCGTTTCTTTGAAAGTCAGACCAATGACGTGCTTTCTGGGCCGGATCTCGCAAAACAAGTTACGCCGGCGGTAGCGTTCGTCGAGGCGACGCCGAATTTAACGCTGAGCGACAACTTCATGGTGCTAGTGACAGGGAAGATCTCACGAGGAGGAATCGACAGTCGGCTACGCACTCGCGCAATCATTAACAATGACGGTGCGATCGTCGATCAAGAGAACTCGCCGCAGTTGAACGCCCTGTTGACGCCAGTCGCCACGCTGCCGTTTGTTGAATTTCCAAGTGTCCGTAAATCAAAATGGAAAAGTTACCGGTATCTTGTCAAGGAAACGTCTAGGAACAATCACGCTACCAAAATGTTTGACTACCACCGACACTTTGGAGGTGCAGGCCAGCTCGGCCACTGGCGAGAGCAAAATGAAAATGAGATTCAGATCTACGAAGTCGAGCAGGACTTTCAACTGCAACAACCCAGTGCCAGTGGCAATCCACAAGTCCAGCTGACTTCGAAAACGCGTCCTTGGAAGAATTCCTCCGGAGCGAATTTTATTCAAGACTGCGACTCTTTGTTGACGTTTGATCCGCAAACGGGATTTCCGATTGTTCGAACCTCTAAAGGCAAAATGACCTTGGAGAGGAATTCGGGCATCAACGAGGAGTTTCCGTTCGATCTCGAGTTTAAGTTAGTCAGTACGGTTCGAGATGAAGTTGACATCTCAGGGGTTGCCGGGACCAACGCTACTTCGGGGATCGACGTTTTCTCGGACATGCCGTCAGAATCTCCGGACCAACTAACAGCAGATCAGTTGGCGGAGTTTATTGGGCCACACAAAAGCTTGGATTTGGGGACTCGCATGAAGTATCTCAATCGCCTCACGCGGTGGAAATCGGCCGAAAGTGACAATGCGGTTGTCGAAAAGCTAGTTCTTCTAAGCAAGGATCACAATAAATCGATTCGAAAGTTGGCGATTGACGCCTTGGTGCTCTGGTCGCCGGATGATGCGACACAAGCAATTATTGAAGAACTCGAGATGGCCGTGCCATTTTCTAAACGGACTTGGATTCTAAAGCTGGGAAAAACCAAGTCATCCAAAGCCGCCAGTAAGCTGTGTGATTTGTGGAGCGTCCCGCGCTCTCGAAAAACGGTCGAAAAGGCACTGAGGAATCTTGGAAGCATTGCTGAACCGGCTATCGTCCGCCAGATCGCTTCCTGCATGGACTCGGTTGAGAAAGGCCAAAAATTGGACGCTGATGCTGATGCCAAATTGGTTGCGATGATCAGTTTGCTGAGCCCCGACGCTTCGGACAAGACGAAACAGCTTTTGCGTGAATTAGAGGGGGTGACCGAAGTGTCGGCCGCAGCCCGGGAAGCAATTCGCGATATCTTAGATTGGCAGTAAGCAGTTTATCTAGGCCGTTTATCTAGGGCAGCCTATCTGTCGGTTCTCTCTTTGCAATTTGATGTCAGTGCTGTGATACCAGCGCTTCCATAGCAAATTGCTGATCCGCTGCGCCCAATTTTTCAATCGCAATTCGGATTTCTCTTCCACTTCTGGTCTTCAACGTTACTTCTTCAATCGTTACGCCTATCAATGTCGCATTGATTTTGAATTCCTCCGTTGAGTCTGTCCATATGCGGAATTCCTCTTCAAAGGCCTGCGCCAGTTCGCGACCATTTCTTTTACGCTTTGCGTCTCTGTTGAACTTAGGCTCTTCGAGGTCTTTTTCTGTGAAAGTACCGATCGATTTCACCAGAAGCTCAAGACGTTTGGGGGAGTCTGAAGTAGCCAGCAATAAGTGAGGATGTTCGCCAAAGTAAAGGAATAATTGGATATTTACTTTTTTTCCTGCGACGTCATCGACTGTCGCCGTTTCAGCTTTCAACCAATCTGGAATAGGGGCTTTGGTGGAGAACTGGCCGCGTTTGTCCTTCAATCGTTCCTTCATGAATTGGTTCACCGATTTTACCAAATCCTTGCGATTGTCTTCATTGGATGCAAACCTCCATCCTCCGACTCCCTCAAATCGGTTTTTGGAGTTTACCACTTCAAAACCTGCGACTCTTGTTCCATTCCACGTGTTTGAATGGGATCTTGATGAGTATGAACTCCTAAATGGGTTTCTTATCGTACCGCCGTATGACTTCAGCTGCAGTTCTTTGCCCATTTCAATTAGATCATCTTCGGTAACTTCAGGCTTGTCCGATTTCGATACGCTTTCGCGCGCTCCCGGCTCGGCTGGTTCGTTCTCTTTTTGTGCGCGTTCCCTTAGCTTGGATAGGTACTTTTGATCGGCAACGGATAGCTTTGAAATTTTTACTTCAATTGTTTTCCCCGTGTCTTTTCTAAGCTTAACCGCATCGGGGCCGTTCTCCAAAAGTGTGGCAACGATCTCGTGCCCTTTGGCGCTAGTCCAAGTTCTTGATTTGGCTGTGTCTTGGGAAAATGCGGTGCATGCAAAGCAGGACAGAAAGACGACTACCGAAGCCAAAAGGGGAAATCGAAACATGCGAAAACAGCTCGTGGAAAGAGGATAGGTTCAAGAGTTTAAATGGCAGAATACCTTATCCTATACGATGCTTGTTGCGATTTCAGCTACCAAGTTTCTGAATTTGGATGGTAGCGCATCCGACAACCTAGGCTGAGCATAAGTGCTTCGAGTTTGAATAGAGGTAAGCTCGCTGTTGTTTCCAATTTCAAACCTTCTGTCGTCCGATCGCGCTCACTTCTCTGTAACCAACTCGAAGCAGTAAAGCCAGCTAAATTTGACACAGCTGCAGTGATGTTTTAAGTTGAGATGGCTTCTTCTCTTCTCTTCCTCGCTCGGATGGATCGATAATGGCAAACAGAGAATCGTCGTCCTTTTTGGAGCAACTTAGGAACTTCCTCTCGTCGATTGATTTCTACACCTTCGCGTTTCCGCCTCAGTGTATTTCCTGTGAGTCACAGCTGTTTGATGAGGACTTGGCGATTGCGGATCGGCATGACGATTCCGTATCCAGAAAAGTTCTTCACTCGCAGAATTGGTGTCTGCGATGTTTAGATCAGGCGCGCGCTCCGATGGAGGAAAGATGTCCTACGTGCGGCGCAATCGTGGCGATCCATGCTTCCTACAAAGGACGCTGTAGGTTGTGCTATGCTTCGAAGTTTCACTTTTCCCAAGCCGTTTGCATCAACAATTATGGCGGGCTGCTTCAGGAGTTAGTGATTCGCATGAAAGGACGCAAGGACGAATGTTTGGCGATGCAACTGGGGACGCTGTTGGGCCACGAGATGGAACGGCTTGAGCTAATCGACCAGATTGATGTCATGGCGCCGGTGCCCACGCACTGGATGAAGAAGTTCCGCAACGGTTTTCAGGCGTCGGAATTGATCTGTCAGCGCGCCAGCAGGATAGCTGGGATCCCTCATGTCGGAGCGCTGATGAAAAGCACTCGTTCAACACAGAAACAAGGCATGCTGTCGGATTTGCAGCGGCTGGAGAATGTAAAGGGAGCGTTTGCGTTCAATCCTTTTTTTGCAGAGAACAT